>DATKQG010000079.1 GCA_035532835.1 Candidatus Dormiibacterota bacterium | reverse complement strand
CGTCGGGTCGTCGCTGCCGGCGGCGCCGTTCCTCATCATCAACGCCGTCGTTTCGATTGCGGTCGCGATATGGGGCTTGAAGCGGGGATCGCCGTCGGACGGCATGCGCTTAGCACTGTTCAGCGCGGCAATGACCGGTGTGTTGCTGGCGCAGAGTATCGCCGCGTTTCTCTTGTTTTGGGAAGGGATGTCGCTCGTCTCGGCGTTTCTCGTTGCGACGAACCATGGCAAACGCTACGTGCGTCGAGCCGTATTCTCGTACGCGCTCGTCAGTCAACTGGGCGCGCTCTGCATTACCGCGTTTCTGGCAATCCTCGCCGTGCATGCCGGCACGGGGACGTTCGCAGGCATCGCGCTCGCGTCGGGAACGCTTTCAATCGGCGTGCGAACCGTTGCGTTGTCGCTGGCGGCGATCGGATTCGGCTCCAAGGCCGGCCTCGTGCCCCTGCAATTCTGGCTTCCTCGCGCGCATCCGGCGGCTCCCGCGAATGCGTCCGCAATGCTCTCCGGTATCATGCTCAAGATCGCGGTCTACGGCTTGCTGCTTGCGTGCTTCGTGCTGGCGGCGCCGGCGCCGTGGGCCATCGGCGTTGCGCTGCTCGTTGCGGGCGCGCTCAGCGCGTTGCTGGGAGGGCTTTACGCGACGATCGAGAGCGATATCAAACGGCTCCTGGCCTTTAGCTCCATCGAAAACGTCGGCATCATCGTCGCGACGTTGGGCCTGGCGGTACTCGCGGCAGCGATGCACCAGCCGGCGCTCGCGGCGTTGGCGGTCATCGCGCTGATATTCCATAGCATCAATCATGCGATGTTCAAGGGCCTCTTGTTCCTTGGCGCCGGAACGTTGGTCGAGCGCTTGCACGTGACCAATCTCGATCAACTAGGCGGCCTTGCGAAGGGACCGCTGCGACGCTCGGCTCCCTGGGTGTTACTGGCGTGCATGGCGGCGTCGGCGCTCCCGCCGCTCAACGGTTTCGCATCCGAGTGGCTCGTATTTAACGGATTTATTCGTGCGCTCGCCGTCGGCTCGCCCTGGTTCAAAGCGTTCGCTCTCTTCGGTATTGCAGCGCTGGCGATGACCGGCGGCCTTGCTGCGGCAGCCTTTACGAAACTCTACGGCGTCGGATTTCTGGGCGATCCGCGACACCCCGCGCCGGTCGAGCCGGAGCCGTTCGATGCGTCCGTCGCGGCGCTGGCGTTTCTCGGCGCGGCGAGCGTTGCGATCGGCGTGATACCAAGCGTAGTGATTCGCCCGCTCTCGCAACTGGCGGGCGGCATGATGGGTGAGACACCCTTACCGGTCCCGAATCTCTCGGTATTGCCGTTTCTCGCGTTGCTGCCGATCGCCGGAGCCGTGTTTGCCGTCGTGATGGCGAGGCGGCGCGGCGTGCGCGAAGCGGGCACTTGGACGTGCGGATCGGCGGTAACGTTGCGCTCGCAGTATACTGCAACGGTGCTTTCGAAGCCGCTGCGGCTCATCTTCGGCTTCGCGTTATTTCCCGAGCGCGAGCGACGCATGGAGTACGGAACTTCGCGATGGATACCGACGCGGATTACCTACGTGCTCTCAACGCGCTATGTGTTCGACGAGCTTGCCCGCAATATCGCCGCATTCGTGCAGCGGGTCTCGCGCGGAGCACGAAGGTTTCAGGGCGGGTTTCTGCGCGTGTATCTTGGGTACGCGCTGGCCGCGTTTCTTGCCGCATTGGCGGTGGCGCGATGAACCAGGGTGTGCAGATCGCCCTCCTCGCGCTATTCGCCCCGCTGTTACAAGGGACGTTAGCCCGGCTGCGCGCGCGGATGCAAGGCAGGCCCGGCGCATCGGTGTGGCAGCCGTATCGCGACCTGCGTAAACTCTGGGGCAAAGACGCGGTGATTCCACAGCGTTCGATGCTCGTGCTCGTCGCCCCGGGCATAGCCCTCGGCGTAGCGGTAACGTTCGTCGCGGTCGTTCCGAGCATCACGGCGACGGATGCATCGGCCTGGCGTATCGATGCCATTGCGCTGGCGTTGCTGCTCGCGCTCGGGCGATTCGTGACGGTGCTCGCGGCGCTCGATACACGTTCGGCCTTCGAAGGCATGGCCGCCGGGCGAGAGATCGCGTTTGCATCGCTGACCGAGGCGCCGTTGATCCTCGCGCTCTTGGGGAGTGCGTTCCTTTCGGACGGTAGCCTCGCCCACGCTCCGAACGGGATATGGACCGACGCGTTAGCGGCCGGGGCGTTACTGCTCGTGATGCTCTCCGAGACGGCGCGAATCCCGGTCGATAATCAACAGACGCACTACGAGCTCACGATGATCCACGAGGGGCTCGTCCTGGAGTATTCGGGCTGGCAACTCGCGATGCTGCACTACGCCGCATATCTGCGGCAGGCTGGATTCTTCGTGTTAGCCGCGTTACTGATGCCCGGAAGCGGGGTCGCGACGGTGGGGTGGATTGCCGCCGTGGGCGCTTGTATCGTGCTCATCGAAACGGTTTACGCCAAGCTGCGCCTCTTTGAAGTGCCGCAACTCTTTGCGTCCGCACTGATCCTTTCGCTGGCGAGCATCGGCTTGCGAATCGCGGACGTGCTGCGATGAGCGTAGTGATTATTCTCGCCGGGGCGGTGCTCGTGATCGATTCGCGGTTACGTTCGGCGCTGGTCGCCTACGTGGTCTTTACCCTGAGCGTCCTATGGATCGCCCACCCGCAGGGGCCACAGGCAAACGCCACGGGCATTACGCTGTTTGCGATGTTGGCATTCGTCAAGGTAGTGGTTGGTCCGGCGGCCGTGCTGTGGCTGCGCATGCGATATCGCGTGCCGGATGACTTAGTGCCGTCTTTCAACCTTGGCGTACGGATCGGCGTGGTTGCCGTAGCGCTGTACCTTGCTCGGTATTTCAGCCACGCCCAGGCGTTCTCCGATGCACCCGGCGCCACGACCGTGTTCTATGCGTTCTTCGCGAGCATCTGCGTGGTGATTCTGCACCGCAATCTGCTGGCGCACGTGGTGGGATTGTTGGCGCTCGGGAGCGCGGTAACGCTGGCTGCGGCGGTGTTTGCGCCATCGTTGCCGGGCGCGATCGAGCTGGCCGACACCTTCGACGCGGTTTTCGCAACCTTCATTGCGATCGCGGTGGCGCGGGCGGTGATACAACACGACCCGCACTTGGATATGCGATCGCTACGGAACTTGCGCGGATGACGACGATCGTTGTCCTGTTTCCGTTCGTTTCGCTGACGCTGGCCGCGCTTTTCGCCAACCGGTCGCTGCGATCGGTTGCCCGCGTGTTCCTTGCCGGCGCGGGCCTCATCGGAACGATCCTCGCCGCGTCGACGATGGATTGGCTCTCGGGGATCTTTGCGGTGAGCGTTTCGCTCCTCTGCGCGATCGTCGTGCTGTTCTCGACCGGCATTCTGCCAAAAGGCGGGAACAATCCGATGGAGCCGTGGTCGCGCAAGCCCGCCTATTTCATCTTGCTCGGCGCATTTTGGAGCAGCATGCTGCTCACCGTTACGAGCGCGGGGTTCATCGGCATCTGGATCGGTATATCGGCAACGACGCTCGCAACCACGTTTTTGGTCGCATACTCGGGCGGCAAAGCCGCGCTCGAAGCGGCCTGGAAGTATCTGATGCTCTGCAGCTTCGGCATTGCGATCGCGTTGATCGGGATGTTGCTTCTCGGACGAGCGGCGATGATGGCGGGCGTCGCTCCGGGCCAGGCGCTCTCGTGGAGCGCGCTGATACCGCATGCGGCGCTGATGGATATCCCCTTAACGCGCGTCGCGCTGACGTTAATGCTGGTGGGGTTTGCCACCAAGGCCGGCTTGGTGCCGATGCACGCGTGGCTGCCGGACGCGCACTCCAAGGCCCCGGCCCCGGTGAGCGCGCTGCTTTCGGGTTTGCTGGTATCCTGCGCGCTGTACGCCATCCTGCGCGTCCAGTCCGTCGCCGCACAAACACCCTCCGCCGGGCTCTTCGACGGCATCTTGCTCTACGGCGGTGCCGTATCGATCCTGATCGCGTCGCTGCTGATGTTAGCGCAACGTGACGTCAAGCGTTTGTTTTCCTACTCGACCGTCGAGCATGCGGGCATCGTGGCATTTGCGCTGGGCCTCGCTACGCCGCTTGCAGCGTTTGCCGCCCTCTATCATATTCTCAATCACGCCTTCGCAAAGTCGATGGCGTTTCTCTCGGTTGGTATGGTGCAGGAACAATACGGATCTACGAGCATCCGGGACTTGCGCGGGCTCTGGAGCGTGCGCGGCGGGCGTACCCTGCTCGCGGCAATGATTGCGCTGGCCGGGCTGCCGCCGTTCGGGCTGTTTTTCTCGGAACTCCTGATCGTCGTTGCCGCGGTACAGGTACGCGCGTGGAGCGCGCTTGCCATCGCGTTGGTGGGATTGCTGATCGCGTTTGCCGCGTTGTTGCGGCTGGCGATTACCACCGAGTCCGGTACCCACCCACACGGATTGCCGGCGCCGAAGCTGCGCCTTGCAACGGTCGCCGTAACCTGCGTCGTGGCGGCTTCGTCGGCGTTGGTCGCCGTGCCGTTCGTCCCGTGGAGCCATGCAGTGTACGGGCTGCTCGCGGCGATGGTGAACAGGCCGTAATGTACGCAGAGATTGCGATCGCACCGGAGCGCGTGCGGGAGAGCGTAGCAGAGTTGGCAGCAACGGCGCAGGCGCTCGGAGCCTATGCCGGCGAGAAGCAGGTACGCTATCTCTTTCTTCGTCCGCAGGGTGTGCTGTGCGCCACGGTGGATGCCGGCGTCGGGGCGTTGCCATCGATGGCGAACGAGATGCCGCTCTACGATTGGCACGAGCGCGAGATGCGGGAGAAGCAGGGGATCGCCTTTGACGGGCATCCGGATACGCGTCGGCTCTATATCGGCGATGGGCCCGTTCCCGAAGCGATGACCGCGCAGGGCGAGGGCGTTAACGTCGTGGTGGTGGGGCCGGTCCATGCCGGTATCATCGAGCCGGGGCGATTCACCTTTAGCACCGGCGGCGAAACGACGATTCACCTCGATACGCAGTTTTCATACGGCCACCGGGATATCGAGCGCGCCCTTAGCGGCCGTAATGCGCTTGAAATCGCGCCGTCGATTGCGCGCATCTGCGGCGGGTGCAGCATCGCGCGTTCGTGGAGCTACGCGCTCGCGCTGGAGTCGCTGGGCGGGATCGAGTGCGACGAGGCGACCGAGTACGCACGCGTGGTGCTGGCAGAACTCGAACGCTTGTACAACCACGTCTTCGACCTTGCGAACGCGGCTTCCGGAGCGGGTTACGGCCGCGGGCTGACAATGGGGCTCGGACTAAAAGAGCGCATCCTGCAGCTCTGCGCGGCCGCGACGCAGCATCGGCTGATGTTTGACGCGATCGTTCCCGGAGGCGTGCGAACGGGAGTCTTAAGCGATCCACAGGCGTTGCGCGCGGATCTGCACGCGGTCCGCAGGGATGTCGAACGCTTTGCGAAGGAGCTGTTTGAGAACCGCTCGGTGGTTCGCCGATTCGCCGGCGCGGGGTTGCTTGATGGCCGAACGGCCCGGCTGTTCGGGGCGTGCGGACCGGCGGGCCGCGCCTCCGGAGTGGAGCTCGACGTGCGGACGTTCTGCGCGTACGGAGCATACGCGGGCCTGGACGTCCGAATCGCGAACGAAAAGGGTGGAGACGTTCTGGCGCGCTGCAGCGTAAAACGGCGCGAGATCGCCGAGTCGTTCCGCCTGATCGATGCATCGCTCGCGGTGCTTGGGGATTCGTCAATCCAAGATCCGCAAACCGTCGAATGCGGAACGGGGCGCACGACCACGGCGCTCGAGGGCTCGCGCGGCGTCGAAACGCTCTCGATCGACGTAAGCGGCGACGGCACGATCGAGCGTCTTCACGTCATATCCGCCTCGTATCGAAATTGGCCGGCGGCCGCGCGCGCGATGGAAGGCAATATCATTCCGGATTTTCCGCTCGTCAACAAAAGTTTCAATCTCTGTTATTCGTGCATGGACCGATAATGTCGAGAATCTACGAACGTTCCTTGGCCATTCGCCACCTCGTGTGCGGCAGTTGCAACGGATGCGAGCACGAGATGAACGCGTTGGCCGGGCCCGCTTACGATATCACGCAGCATGGATGGGATCTGGTCGCTTCGCCGCGTCACGCCGACGTTGTAACGGTGACTGGGCCGATGACCGAAGCTATGCGGGACGCGGCGGCTGCGACGCTTGCGGCGACGCCGAATCCGCGGGTCGTAGTCTCCGTCGGCGATTGTGCGATCGGCGTGGGCCCTTGGTGCGGCGTGGGCTCGGCGGGCGATGGTGCCGGGCCCGAACTTGGGGCGCGCGTTTCGGTACGCGGGTGCCCCCCGAGCCCGGACGAGATCGTGCGAGGCTTGCGCGAAGCGGCGCGATTGCTCGACGATGTGTAGCGACTGCGAGACGGCGAACGAAACGCGCGGCATTCGATACATTCTGTCGGTGCTGCCGCACCGGTTTCCGTTCTTGCTGGTTGACCGGATCGTGGAGTTGAACCCGGGCGTGTCCGCGCGAGGGTACAAGCTCATTTCGTGCAACGAGCCGTGGCTTCAATTCCCCGGTTTGCTGTCGATACCGCCGGCGTACATTATCGAGGCATTGGCGCAGCTCTCCGGTTGCATCGTACTCGAGCCGCACGAAGTTCCGCGGCAACCGCCGTATTTCGCGAGTATCGACAAGGCCCGTTTTCGTGGCCTCGTGCTACCCGGCGATCGCCTCGAACTCGTTGCTTGGATCGCGGCGCAGCGCCGTTCCATTACCAAAGTCGAGGGTCGGGCCAGCGTGGACGGGAGAGTGGTGTGTTCGGCCGTATTGAGCTTTGCATCGTAACGGCTCGACGCATTCGGCCCGCGGCTACATCGCCGCAGCGAGCAGTGCGGCGATGATCCAACCCCGCGGGCCGGCTACGAAGAGCGGTGCCGCCGGCGATGGCCAGTTGTCTGCCCAACGAGGGATCGACAATGGGACCTTCGGCGAGGGCGCGAAGCCCCGGGTATGCAGAATGTGAATGAACTCTTGCGCCTTCCTTCGCCGGCGCCTAGACCGCTCGGCGTTGCGTTCGATGGGACGCAGTTATGGCTCAGCTCGCTTGAAACCGAGCGCATCTACGCCATGGACCCGGCGCAGTGGACGTTAAGCGACGAGGCAGCCGCGCCGGGAAAACCCTTCGGCATCGTCTCGATCGGGGACGAACTCCGCGTCGTGCTTGGCGAAGGTGAGGCGGACGACCGGTACGCGGTGCGGTTCGTACCGGGCCACGGATTTAAGGATACGGCAAAGATTGCGTGTCCGGAGTTTATCGGCTCGCATCTTGCCTATGACGGCGAATTGCTCTACGTGAGCCAGTTTACGACGAGTTGCATCGTGGCGCTCGACGATGCGGGCGCGGTGGTGCGCACGATCGCGCTCAAGAACCCTCCCGCCGGGATCACGTTTTGTGACGGGCGGCTCTATATGGTAAGCGTCGACGACGCGAACGATCGGCGTTTGCTCTCGCGAACGGATCCGCATGACGCGCACGCACGGGTTGAAGACCTTGCGGTCATTCCATTTGCGGCACGAGGGCTGGCCTTCGACGGCACGCGTTTTTGGAGCGGCGAACGCGACGCCAACGAGATCGTAGCCTTCACGCACGCCGGTTGATGGCCGGAGTCGCCCGTGCGCCGGCCGTGGTGTACGGCGCCGCGATTCTTCAGGGGTTCGCATTTACGTTGGTTCCCTGCGCTGGCAACGGTCTTCGCGCAGGCACCCTATCGCATCTCGGCGGTCTCGTTTGGCGGACTCTTCGTACCGCTTACGCTGGGAGCGATCGTTGCCGCGATCGTGCTGTTTCCGTTGGCGATCGCGGCGGCGTTCGTCGCCTTGCCGCTGTGGAGTTCGGCGCCGGAGTTGATTGCGGGCTTCGCTCTGGGCGGTGTCGCATGCAGCATCGTGTTTTCCGTATGCGATGTCGCTTGCGTTCGATGCGATGCCTGCGGATGAGAACCGCGTTGCCGGCGTTCTCGTCGGGGCGCTGATGGCCGGGGAGGGAATGGGAACCTTTGCGGTAGGCGTCCTCCACGGTTCGGCGGGCTTCACGCTCGCGCAGGTATACCGGGTTGCGGGTGGTACTGCGGTTGTGCTCGCCCTAGTTGCATTCGTTGCAGTACGCGCTGGTAGCGGAAAGGTGTCGTGAACGTGGGACTATCGCAGGCAATTGGACGAACGCCGTTGATCGAACTGCGCGCGCTCTCGGCGCGCATCGGACGTCGCGTTCTCGGCAAGGCCGAGTTTCTCAACCCGGGAGGTTCGGTGAAGGACCGCGCGGCGAAGTGGATCGTGGATGCCGCGGAGGCTTCGGGTGCGCTTGCGGCGGGCGGCACGATCGTCGAGGGGACGGCCGGAAGCACCGGTATCTCGCTCGCGCTACTTGCGAACGAACGTGGATATCGCAGCGTCATTTTTGTGCCGGACGATCAATCACCGGAGAAAATCGCGTTGTTGCGTACGTTCGGCGCAGACGTGCGGGTGGTTCCGGCACTGCCGTTTACGAACGCGCAGAACTACTACCATCTTGCGCGCGCGTTTGCGGAGCAGACGCCGGGGGCGATGTGGGCCGATCAGTTCGAGAATACCGCGAATCGGCAGGCACACATCGAGAGCACCGGGCCGGAGATTTGGCGGCAGACCGCAGGCGACATCGATGCGTTCGTAGCGGCGGCGGGTACCGGTGGAACCCTTGCCGGGACGGCGATTGCGCTCAAAGAACGCAAACCCGAGGTGCTCGCGGTGTTGTGCGACCCGATGGGATCCGCATTGTTTGCCTACGTGAACGACGGCGAGTTGCGCGCGCAGGGTGAGTCGGAACTCGAGGGCATCGGCATCAAACGCATAACGGCGAATTTTGCGGAGGCCCCGATCGATCGCGCGATTCGGGTGGAGGACCGCGATGCGATTGCCATGGCGCACTGGCTGCTCGCGCGCGAAGGGCTGTTTGTCGGCGGCTCGACCGGATTGAACGTGGTCGGCGCGGCGCGGGTAGCCATGAGCCTCCCGGAGGGCTCGACGGTGGTAACCGTTCTATGCGATGGCGGGCAGCGCTACTCATCGCGCCTGTTCGACACCGGATGGCTCCGTGAGCACGATCTGCTTCCGGCGGGAAGCGACCTCGATTTTCTGGCAGACTGATGAACCTGGATTCGACGCGGTCGTTGCGGAGGGGTTCCGCGTTGATTTACGGCCGGCACGACTGCTGAAGGCTCCCGTATCGGGAGCCTTCAATCGACCGGTTTGCCGAAAGCGGGCAGCGGAGCTTCCAGCCCCCCTGCGGCCACGGCACCGGGCCAGAGCCAGCGTCTCATCGGTCCGTAGCGATCGCGCGAAGCGGAACTCTCCGAATGCGTTGGCCGGTCAGGGCGTATATTGCGTTCGCTATCGCGGGCGCGATAACGGGGGTGGCTGGTTCGCCTGCGCCGAGGGAAGGCTCGTTCGGGCGGTCGATCAGTTCGATCGCGATCTCCGGGATGTCTGGGAAACGAAGAATCGGATAGCGATCCCAGACGTTGCTCGTAACGCCGCGCTCGTCAAATGCGACCTCTTCGAGCAGGGCGCGCGATGCAGCGTGGATGACGTTGCCTTCGATCTGATTGCGCAGGCCGTTCGGATTGACGATTTCGCCGCAGTCGTGCGCGATAAAGCAACGATCGAAATGAATCCCCATTTGTGAGTCGACCGAACATTCGGCGATCGCGGCGACGTAGGCGCCGCTGTTGCCGTAGCGATGAAACGCGACGCCGCGCAGATCGAGCGCACCCTGCCAGCCGGCGATGCGAGCGACGGCTTCCAGGACGGCGCGCGCGCGCGGGTCTTTCAAATGTTGCAGGCGGAATGCGAGCGGGTCGGCTCGCACGAGGTGCGCGAGCTCGTCGACGAACGATTCGTTGGCGAACGTGTTCTGAGCGGATCCGAGCGAGCGTAGAGCCGATTGGCGGAGTGCTGCGTCCGGTTTCCAGTGCATGACCACACGCTGCGATGCGATGTCATAGAGGTGGAGCGCGTTGCGATCGCCGCCACCGGAGTGACTCTTCGGGAGTTCGTGCCCCAGCAGTTGTACCGCAATAAAATTCGGCTGGCCGGGCCCTCCGCGCGAAGTGTGCCCCGGCGTCCAAACCTCACTCGACCAGGAATCGATGTGGCCGTCCCCATCGACGGTGCCCGCGAGCTCCACGAGCATCGCGGGGCCTTTGGGATCCCATCCCAACTCGTCTTCCACACTCCACTGCACGCGGACGGGGTGGCCGATCGCGCGCGAGATGAGGGCGGCATCTGCGGCAGCGTCGTCGGTGCCGTTGTGCCCGTAGCAACCGGCTCCCTCCACGTATTCAACGTAGACGGAATCCTCCGGAACGGCGAGCAGTGCTGCGATCGATCCTCGCAGTGCGTAAACGCTTTGCGTTGCGGCCCAGATCTTCGTTCCATCCGCTCGCACGTCGGCGACTGCGGCTGAGGGACCCAGCGACGCGTGCGATTGGAACGGCCATTCGTATACCGCGCGCGCGACGCGAGCGTGCGATGCGGTATCGAATGGATCGCCGCCGGCGAGCACTTGCTCGGTGGACGGACCATCGCGAAGCGAGCGATAGAGCGCGTCGAAGGGCGGGAGAAGGCCTACGTCTTCCCATTGGGCTTTTAGCGCGCGTGCGGCACGCATTGCGTCCCAAGCCTCCGACGCGGCGACCGCGAGGAAATCGGTTTCTCGTACGACGCGAGCGCCGGGAATCGCAGCGATCGATGACGTGTCAACGGAGAGGAGGTGCGCGCCCACTGCCGGTGGGCGAATTACGCGCGCGTGCCACATACCTTCGACGCGGAAATCTTGTAGGAAGGTGAACGTGCCGAAAACTTTTGACGGAAGGTCGACGCGAGCGACGGACCGGCCTACGGCGCGCCGCGTTTCCAAGCGGGGGACGTGCGCGTCAAAAGGGCGATCGAGAAGCCGATTACCGGCGGCAAGCAGCGCGTACGAGAGCGATCTGCCCGCAGTATCGACGATGGCTCCGTCGTCCGTGCGTACAGCGGCGCGCGGGACGCCCAGCTTCTCGGCGGCTGCGTCCAGGAGCGCTTCGCGAGCCTGCGCGGCGGCGCTCCGCAGCGGCGGCGCGCCGGTTTGGAGAGTTTGACTACCGGCCGTGAAGCCTTGATCCGGCGTGATGCCGGTGCGGCCTTGGACGATGCGCACGGATGCGAATGAAACGTCGAGTTCGTCGGCGACGATTTGGGCGAGCGCGGTTTGCACGCCGGTTCCAAGCTCGACCTTCCCGACGAATGCGGTAATCGTCCCGTCCGGTTCGATCGAAAGCCAATCGGAGAGCCGCTTGGGAAGCGTCCCGAAAAATTGCGCGGTCATGCGCCGCGCTGGGCGGTGCGCTGCACCGCGCGTACCACGCGGACGTGCGATCCGCAGCGGCACAAGTTGTGTTCGAGCGCGGTTCGAATCTCCGCCGCGCTGGGATGGGGGTTTACGTCGAGCAGCGCCTTGGCAGCGAGAACGAGGCCGCCCACGCAGTAGCCGCACTGCGTGGCTTGTTCTTCGATGAAGGCTCGCTGCAGCGGATGCGGGTGCTGCGTTGTGCCCAAGCCCTCGATCGTCGTTACTTCGCGTTCGCCAACGTCGGCGAGCGTAAGCATGCAAGCGTGCCGTGCTTCCCCGGCGATCAGGACCGTGCAAGCCCCACACGCACCATGCGCGCAGCCCACTTTCGTGCCGGTCAGGCCGAGGCGTTCGCGAAGCACCAATACCAGCGGCATCTCGGGATCCACGTCGACGCTATGTGGTTTCCCATTCACAACAAGCCGGCTCATGCCACGAACGTAGCAATGGGTTGGGAAAACGGTGAGAATGTCGATGAAGGCAAGTGCGCGGTGAGTTCGCCGTCCGTTCTCATCGTTAGCGTAGCGTCATGAATAGTCATTACCAGGACCGATCGAGGAGATTGCACATGTCCAAACATCGTTGTTGCTGCAAGCGCGAGGATAGCGCGGACAAGGGTGGCCGCAACTGCGGCCAACACGAAGGGTCTTCGCACGAGGGCCACGAGCACGAACACGAGCCGGGCAACGGCACCGTCCACATCGAGGCGGAGTCTACGGAGAGTTGGGACGCGGCGGCTACCGAAACGCTTCGCAAGGCCTCGGAGAGTATCCAAGGTATCACAGGTATTGAGGTCGATCGACTCTCCGCTCGCGTAGAAGGCGGTAAAATCGTCGGCTACCGCGTTCGTTCACGGGTACTATTTCACGTCGAATAGGCCCTATGCGTGCAGGTGGAGGTCGAACCAATCGGTAGCGAGGCGCGATACCATAGCGAGCTTTCCCGGCTCCTCGAAGAGATGGGACGCGCCCGGAACGATCTGTATTCGTTGAACGCACGTGAGTCTGGCGGCTGCGGATTCGTTGAGCGCGATCACCTCTAGGTCGAGCGAACCGACGATGAGCAGGGTGGGCGCGCGCACGGACGCTAGCGCGCTCCCTGCGAGATCGGGGCGGCCGCCGCGCGATACCACCGCCGCAACCTTATCGGGGCGTGCTGCAGCGGCGATCAGCGCGGCCGCCGCACCGGTGCTGGCACCGAAATAGCCGATTGGCTGCGTGAAACGTTCGGCCACCCAATCGGTGGCATGCACGAGCCGTCGAGCGAGCAATGGAATATCGAAGCGAAACTCGCGCGTGCGCTCGTCGATCACCTCTTCGGCGGGCGTGAGAAGATCGAGCAAGAGCGTGGAATACGATGCCGCATTGAGCGTCGTTGCAACGGAGCGATTGCGTTGGCTAAAGCGGCCGCTGCCGCTCCCGTGAGCGAAAATCACGATCCCTTTCGGACGTGTCGGAACAACGAGCGTGGCCGAGATGCGTTCGCCGTTCTCGCCGATCGTGACGTCCTGCTCGAGGCTGGGCTGCGGTAACGTCATCAGAGCCGGCTCGGGTACGTCTCGGGCAGTTCGCCGCCGATCCATACTGCGGAGCGTTCGAGCGGCTCCACGGCGCGGGTACGTTCGACGTGGAATAGGGCGTCGAATTGTTTGGCAAGATCGGCTCGAAAATAGTGGCTTGCAAGTTCGGTTTGCGGCCGATAGATCACGCCGATGGCACGCTCGCGTAAACCGGTAGGCAGCATCGTCGTCGCGCCTTGTAACCGCCGAAGCGCCAAGTAGAATGACGGCGGCTGATGTTCGTGAAACCAGCCCTCGTAGCTGTCCTCACGCGCCGGAAGCACCGTTTTGCGATGCGCCTGCCCGTGCCAATCGTCCGCTGCGGTCACGGTACCGACGTAGGTGGTCTGCCCGACCAGGAGCGCGTGTTTCCCAAATCGCTCGCGTGCCAGAGCTCCGATATTCGTCTCCCCGCGTTCTCGCATCGAGGTCGCGCGGGCGTCCCCGACGTGCGAATTGTGTGCCCACACCACCGCTTTAAAAGGCTTGCCGGTTCGTTGCATATGGGCCTTAAGACGTTCCAGCGTTTCGATCATGTGACGATCCCGCAGGTTCCAGAGGGAAACGTCATCGCTTAACATCGCGCCGTAATAATGCTCCGCATTGGCGACGACCCAGGCGTTTTGTTCGGCGTAAAAGTACTCGTCTTCGGCAATTCTGCCGTCGCGTTTGGCGTATTGGGAGGCGGCTCGCTGGATCTCGCGTAGCTGCGCAAGGACGTCGTCGGTGCAGGAGCGGCCTAGGCCGCGAAATACTGCAACCGCGTACGTCTGAGCGTCTTCTTCATAAGGAGTTAAACAGGCGTAGCGCTGGCGCGCGCGCGCGGCCGCAACCGGATCGATCTTATCGAGATACGTAATAATCGCATCGATCGACGCATACATGCTGTAGAGATCGAGGCCGTAGAATCCGGCTTTGGCCGGCCCCACCCGTGCGTCATTGTATTCGCGCAGCCAACTGACGAAATCGAGGACCTCGGCGTTGCGCCACATCCAGGTTGGAAAGCGCCCGAAGCCGCCGAGAGATTCGACCGCCTCCGCATCGTCGTTGGCGCCGCGAACGAATCGATTGACGCGGTACGCATCCGGCCAGTCGCCCTCGATGCAGACGGCGTTAAAATCGAGCTCCGAAATGAGACGCTGCGTCATCTCCGCGCGCATGCGATAGAATTCGTGCGTGCCGTGGGTCGCTTCGCCGATCAACACGACTTCCGCGTCGCGCGCGAGCGCGATCAGATCGTCGTAATCGTGCGCGTCGTTGCTGAGCGGGGTTCCTAGGGTGATGTCCATTGATGTGGCTCCCGTGCATATGCGTCGGCAAGCAACGCGCGGACTTCGTCATCCGAGGTTTGCCCGAAGTTTTGGTAGTAGAGGCCGACCGCGTGAAATGGCTCCGGCGATGCCAGGCAGACGATCTGGTCGACGTGTACGCGCAGCATATCGCAGGTTTCCGTAGCGCCGACGGGCACGGCGACCACGATCTGGCGCGGGTGATGTTCGCGCAACGCTGCGACCGCCGCATACATGGTGGAACCGGTCGCGAGGCCGTCGTCGACGAGAATAACCGTTTTGTCTTGGAGGGGCGGCCGAACGCGACTGTCGCGGTAAGCCAACTCGCGCCGCTGTGCTTCGAGGTGCTCGCGATGTAAAATCGCCTCGAACTGCTTGGGTTCGATAGCGTACGCAGCGACGATCGTCGGAAACGATACCGAGGTGCCGTCGGCCGATACGGCCCCCATCGCTAGCTCTTCGTGCCCGGGGACGCCGATTTTCCGAACGGCGAAAACGTCTAACGGGACGTGCAATGCAATCGCAACTTCGTAAGCCACCGGAACGCCGCCGCGCGGCAGCCCCAATACGACGACATCGGGTCTGTCGCGATAAGCGACAAGCGCGCTAGCGAGCGCCTTTCCGGCCGCGGATCGATCGCCGTATGGAACTAACATGGCTGCAGAATACGGCCGAGCCGAGAAGGTCTTAGGAAGGCGGCGTAGCGATGCTGACGGTCGCAAGCATGCGCATGAATACTACGGCGCCGTTCGCATAGCGATCGAACAGCGTATCGAGGTCGGCGTGTAACGCCCGCGCGCTAGCATTTTCGTGGGGGAGATACGACGTGCTGCGCGCACGGGCGTGCAAACCCGCGCGGTCGAGGCGGTGCGCGTGTTCCGCGTCGGTGATGCGGATCGAACCCCATGCGCGGTCTCGCTCGAATGCGCCGCGGGCGTTCGCGCGGAGCCGTTCGGTCTCTTCGGTTGCATACCGGCGCACGATTGCGCCGTAGGCAGCGGTGAACGGATCGCGTTCGTCGCGTTCGTTGTATACGATTGCGGCGCGGCCGCCGGGGCGCAGCAGGCGGAGCATCTCGGCGATCGAGGCGCTGCGATCGAACCAATGAAAGGCTTGGAATGCGGTGACTAGGTCTGCGCTGGCGCCCGCGAGGCCGGTGCGTTCGGCGGTGGCGGCGTGCAGGCGAAGATTTGCGGCACATGCGCCTTGCGTCGCCATGGCGGCGTTGGGTTCTATCGCGATCACCTGCGCTCCGCGCGCCGCAAGCAAGCGAGACGAAATACCGGTGCCGGCGCCGAGATCGACGACGGTGCATTGGGACGGCTCGGCGATGCCCTCAAACAGCGCGTCGATCGCCGCGTCCGGATAGGATGGACGAGCCGCGGCATAGTCGCCCGCGCGTTCGGTAAAGCGTTCGGTTGGATTCACGGTATCGATTCGGCCGGCTGCGCGAGTTCGAACGGGAGGTTGGGATCGGCACCCAGGGTCAGCGGGTCGGCAAGGGCGATAGCGCGCTGATAGAATGCGGCGGCGGCGATCATGGCGGCATTATCGGTGCAGTAGCGCGCGGGCGGAATGAACGCTTGCACGCCTCGACGTTCGCTCCACGTGCGAATTGCGGCTTGTAGCGCGGAATTGGAGGCGACGCCGCCGGAGAGGACGATCGCGCGGTAGTCCCTGCGTTCGAATGCGGCGTTGACGCGCGCGAGCAACACGTCGACGACCGCGGCTTGGAACGATGCGGCGACGTCGCTCGCGAATGCCTGTGGGTTGGCGGCTTGCGCGTCGCGCCCCGCTTGCGATTCCAAAAAGTAACGGACCGATGTTTTCAGGCCTGAGAACGAGAGATCGAGCGTGCCTTTATCGGGACGGTGACGCGGGAAGGCGAAAGCGCTCGGGTTGCCGCGTTGCGCGAGCCGATCGATGGCGGGGCCCCCGGGGTAGCCGAGCCCAAGTAACCGCGCCGTCTTGTCGTAGGCTTCGCCTGCAGCGTCGTCGCGAGTGCGGCCGATGACGTGCATGTTCGTGGCAGAGTGCACCTCGACCAATTGCGAGTGTCCGCCGGAGACCAGGAGGGCGAGAAACGGATACGGTGGTGTCTCCGGGCGATCGAGAAAGGCCGCGAAGATGTGTCCGTGGAGATGATTGACGGCGAAGAGCGGTTTCTCGAGCGCGAAGGCGAGCGCTTTCGCCGACGCGACACCGACAACGAGGCTGCCGATAAGGCCGGGGCCGTAGGTAACGGCGATGCCGTCGAGCGCATGCATCGGCATCTGCGCGCGGTCGAGGGCGTCTTCGACCGCAGCGGAGAGCAACGCAACGTGTTGTCGGCTGGCGATTTCGGGGACGATACCGCCGTACTTGGCATGGAAGGCATCCTGGTTGGTCGAGACGCTCGCTAGCACGTCGCGACCATCGCGAACGAGCGCGGTCGCGGTGTCGTCGCACGAGGTCTCGATACCGAGCAGGAGCATGGGGGATGATTACGAGGCAAGCGCGCCGTGTTCCGCTCGCCGTTGCCTTGGCGGGCCGGCGGCGGACTCAGTCGAGCGCCACCGCCGGCATGCCTTCGCTCGAGCTCGAGCGTGGCGGCGACATGAAGAAAATCAGTGGGATGCTGATGACGAAGATGATCGCGCAGAGGCGGAAGAGATAATCGTAGGCGATCACGACCGACGATTGGGCGACGAGCTCCGTGAGCGTCCCGACGCTTTGCCCATGCGTCTGCGTAACGCCGCCGGCCAGCGCGCTCCACGCAACCGCCGTTTGGCGGGCCAGCAGCGTGGTGAGGATGGCGATCCCGAAGCTTCCGCCCACCTGTCGCAGCAACAACGAAACGCCGGTCGCGCTCGAGAGTTCGGGTTTGGGGATCGACGCGAGCATCAGGGTCGTCAGCGGAACGAAAATGAACCCGAGCCCAAAACCTTGGATGACGCGCGGCCAGTACACGTCCCAGTAGCCGGAGTACTGGTTGAGCCCACCGAGCATCCAGCACGATAGCGCGAACATCAGCGTCCCGAAGGTGATGAGGATGCGTGAGTCCACCCGGTTGTAGAGCCGTCCGACGACCAGCATCGAGATCGCGGTTGCGATCGCTCCGGGCAGCAGCACGACGCCGGTATCGTATGCGGTCATGCCCAACGAGGCTTGAAAGAATAGCGGCATGATGAGGCTCGTTCCGAAGAGCCCGAATCCGAGAATCACCGTCAGCACGTTGCCCAGCGTAAAGTTTTTGAAGCGAAATGCACGCAGGTCGACCAGCGGATGCTCGTCGCGTAGCGTCTTGAATATAAACGCGCTCAAGGTCACCGCGGAAACGACCGCCAGCAGGGTGATCGTCGAAGAGCTCCACCAATCGTCGTGCTGGCCGCGTTCGAGCACGTACTGCAAGGATGCCAAGCCCGCGGTCATCAGGCCCAAGCCGAACCAGTCGATGCCGCCCTTGGGGCGCGCGATGTAATGCGGGCTCGGGATAAAGGCCATCGTCATCAGAAACGCGGTGATGCCGATCGGAATGTTGATGAAGAAGATCAACGGCCACGTAGCGTTATCGACGATCCAACCGCCGAGCAATGGGCCCAGGGCCGGCCCGACCATCGCGCCCAAACCGAAGATCGCCATCGCGTTTCCGCGCTTCGCGGGTGGAAACGTTTCGAAGAGGATCGCCTGCGCGGTCGGCTGCAGCGTGCCGCCGCCGAAACCTTGCAGCACGCGGTAGAAGACGAGTTGCCAAATGCTGGTCGCGGTTCCGCACAGGAACGAGGATATGGTGAATACCGCAATCGAGGCCGCATAGAATGTCTTGCGGCCGAAATACGCGGTGAGCCAACCGTTGAGCGGCATGGTGATAACGCTGGCGAGGATGTAGCCGGTGACGATCCACGCGGCATCGTCAACCGAAGCGCCGAGCGTGCCCGAGATGTTATCTAGCGCAACGTTCACGATCGTAGCGTCGATGATCGCCATGATCATTCCGAGCATGACCGTAATGGTGATCAGCGCCGCGGATGTCTCGCGCTTCGCAAAGAGTCCTATGACGTCGCTCTTTCGTTTATGTAGAGGACGGAGCCGGCGATGCGTCCGGCGCGGTTGACGGCGTAGGCTGTGGGCTCCCCGATGGCGCGGGGCTTCCGGCGGATGAAGCGCCGGGCGACGGGCTTGCTGCGCCCGTAGCGGAGGGACGCTCGTCACCGTATAGCACGAACAGCCAGACTTCGTTCTTCTTAACGGTGATCTGCGGGAGAGCGAGATCGAAGTGCAGCGTCGTCCCCTTCAGCGTCGACTTCGCATACGAGCCTAAATACGTCTCCGTCACTTTCTTGTGGCGATTGGTCGACTCATGAAAAAGCTGGATGGCGAAGCCCCGCCCGCCGATTTGCTCCTTCGGGAGGGTGAAGTCGGCGGAAGCTCGTCCGTGGAGCGCGACGTCGGCATTCGCGTGCAGACGCACCGCGAGCAACGCGTCGGTTGCGACGGCTTTGGGATCGGGGTTGACCATCGCCGGGGCGTTTTTCGGCAGAGCCTCCAGCGCCAGGGTTATCTGCGGACCGGCGTCCGGTACCGCAGACGGAGCGGCGGACGGGAGTCCGGAGCCGCTTGGTGCCGGGGACGGGCTCGGCGTCGGCGTCGGCGTCGGTGTCGGCGAAGGCGTGGGGCTCGGCGTGGCGCTGGAGCGCGCGGCTGAGGCGCCGGAGCTCGGTGATGGCGACGGCGAGGGTTGCGGCATGTTCAGGCGGATGAAGCACGTGAAGCCGTCGACCTGCGGGCATTGAAAGCCCTGCGCGGCGCTCGTGAAAGCATAGCTTGCGGTGGAGCCCGGTGGAATTCCGGGCGAGCCGCTGGGAGACGGCAGCGGCGCAACGGTAGCCGGACCGAGTGCGCCGGCGGGCGGAGGGTTGACCGGCGGATTGACTCCCGGCGAACTGGTGCCGCCGAAGCCGCCTTGGCATGCGGTGAGCGCGAGCGCGATGCCCGCGGCGATGAGCGAACGTCGAGCGATCACGCTTTTGCCTCGATCTTGGCGCGCAGTTCGTCTGCGAAAGCCGCCACGGAAATGGTGCGTTTGTCGGCGGGGCCGGCACCGCGTTCGTTGACGTTCACGCTGCCGTCGGCGGCTTCTTGCTTGCCGACGACGAGGATGTACGGCACTTTTTGGGTTTTCCAATGCCGGATTTTGTAACCGAGCTTTTCGTTGCTTTCGTCGACCTCGATGCGGAAGCCGTGGCTGCGAAGTTGTTTGGCGACGTCATGCGCGTACGACGTCTGATGTTCGCTAATCGGTGCGAGGACCGCTTGCACCGGCGCCAGCCAAGCCGGAAACGCGCCCCCGAAATGTTCGACGACGATGCCGAAAAAACGCTCCATCGAACCTGCGAGCGCGCGATGAATCATCACCGGCGGCCGATCGGTGCCTTCGCTGGTGCGATACTTTAAATCGAAGCGCTGCGGGAGCACGAAATCGACTTGCACGGTACCGAGTTGCCATTTGCGGCCGATCGCGTCGCGTACGTTGATATCGAGTTTCGGGCCGTAGAATGCGCCGCCGCCTTCGTCGATGCCGTATGCGAGTTGCCGGCTCTCGAGAGCCCGCCGAATGGCGCCTTCGGCGATCGCATCGGTGTCCGCGCGCAAGCGCTCTTCGCGCGTCGAAAGAAAATACTCGAAATCCGTAAATCCGAAGGCATGCATGAGACGCAACGCTTCGTCGAGCGTCTGTTCGAATTCGCCCTGTAACTGATCGGGCGTGCAAAAGAGATGCGCATCGTCTTGGGTAAAACCGCGCACGCGGGTAAGCCCGTGCAGCACGCCGGAGCGCTCGTAACGATACACGGTACCGAACTCGCTGAAGCGTACCGGAAGATCGCGATAGCTGCGCGGATGGCTGCGGTAAATCAGGATGTGGCCCGGACAGTTCATCGGCTTGAGACGGAAGCGTTGCTCTTCGACTTCAAGCACGCCGAACATATTCTGTTCGTAGTTTTCGAGATGTCCCGAGATCTCGTAGAGCTTTTCGCTGACGATGTGCGGCGTTACGACGGGTTGGTAGCCGCGCTCGCGCAGACCCTCGCGAATGAATTGCTCGATGATGCCGCGGACGATCGCTCCCTTGGGATGCCAAAAGACCAGTCCGCCACCGGCGTCTTCTTCGATGGAAAAGAGATCGAGCTCGACGCCGAGCTTGCGGTGGTCGCGTTTGTGCGCTTCTTCGATCTGCTGGAGATAGGCGTCGAGTTCGGCCCGGCTGTTCCACGCCGTGCCGTAGATGCGCTGGAGCATCGGGTTGTGCTCGTCGCCGCGCCAGTAGGCGCCGGCAACGCTCATGAGTTTGACGGCGGCGATTTCGCCGGTCGTGTGGGCGTGGCCGCCGCGACAGAGGTCGGTGAACGCGCCGATCGTGTACAGCGTAATCGGTTCGCCTTCCGGGATATCGCTCGCGAGTTCGACCTTATAAGGGTTGTCGGCAAAGCGGTCGATTGCTTCCGCGCGCGTTACGCGTTGGCCGGTCATCTCGTAATTTGCTGCGATAATTTCGAGCATGCGCTGTTCGATGCGCGCGAGATCTTCAGGCGTAAACGGCGTACTCCGATCGAAGTCGTAGTAGAAGCCGTTCTCGATGGATGGGCCGATGGTCGGCTTTGCATCGGGAAAGATATCCTGGACGGCGTAAGCCAGCACGTGCGCTGCCGTGTGCCTCAGCTCCGGCAGCGACGTTGCGTGGGAATGGTCTGCGATCGACATATCGGCCGTCCTGTTCGTCGGGGCGGCCAGCCGCGCCTAGTGCTCGAGCGTGAGGGGCGCGAAACCTGCCGGTATCGCTCCGCCGGGAATGCTTACCGGCGTGATGCCCAAACTCGCACACGACATCTTGGGTGGAATCGAGTCGACGATCGCATCCGGGATGATGGCCGCGGAGGCGGGGATCGGCGCCCTGGTTCCGCTCAAACGTTCGGGATCGAACCCGCCCACGAGATCGCTCAAGAGCGGGTTGGTGTCGCGTGGTCCGAGCGGCATGTAGGGTGCCTCGTCGGGGAGCGACGCGAGCGCGGGGAGGTTAAAGAGGCGCCCGAGGAACTTCGCGAACGATGCGTGGTCGGAGACTTCGCTGACGACCGATCCATCTTTCGCATACGGCGAGATGATAATCGCGGGCACGCGCGGGCCGTCGCCGCACGGGTGTCCGTCGGGGCAGCGTTCGAACTGCGGCGGCGGCACGTGATCGTAAAAGCCCTCCGAATCGTCCCAGAAGATAAAGATCACCGAGTCGTGCCAGTATTTGCTGCGCGCGATGGCGTTCACGGTTTTCGCCACCATAGCTTCGGATATTTGCGAGTCGGAGTATCCGGGGTGATCGTCGTCGCCGCGAAAATGCTCTTGTACGTAGGGGCTCTTATCGGCCGGCTTCAATCCGAACGGATTGTCGTATCCGCCCTTGACGAATACGACGCTGCGATTGCCGAGCGTCCCATGGGCAAGAGCCGGATACAGCGCGGTGAGGTCGTGGACGCCGCGCCAAAAATACGGATTTTTACGCAAGTATCCGAAGTATTGCAGCGCGTTGTGGTGCGCGACGTAAGGATCGTCGGTCGTTCCCTCTTTTGCGCCGAAGCCTTCTTGATACCAGCCCCACGGTATCGCGGGGTGCCCGAGTTTGCCGATCGCGACGACATCCTGTTTGATATCGCCGTCGTCGCTTTTGGCGTCCTTGGCGTCCGCGCCGGCGAGCGTGAGAAAGAGGGTGGCGTACGTTTGATCGTATTGCCGCTTGCGCGGGTTCGGCGCTCCGTTGGGATATGGGCCGAAGGGCGGCTCGGAATCGTTGACGACGGGTTCTCCGGGCCCCTGCGAATTCGGCGCGACCTCTTCGGTGGCGTCGCGCGCCCACTGCGTCTGCCCCGTTTGAGCGGCGATCAAATCGATGTTCCCGGGCGTTGAGGGGCCGAACATCCCTTGGAAGAAGTGATCGTAGAGCGCGAAGTTATGCGCGTACATCCACAGATACGGGATCGTGTCGCAATCCTCGTGGCTCATGGTGAGCAAACCGACGCGCTGCGCATCTTCGCGCGAATATCCGCGCGCGAGTAAACCGAATTCCTCGGTTGAGACGAACAGATCCATATTGCCGCCGTCGGCTTTGGTGATGAGGGCGGGGCGGGCATGATCGGCGTCGGCGGTATCGCTAGCGGTGATGCGAAACGGCGTGACCCACTGATTGCCAAGCGGATCGTACTGTTTGAATCCGTGCAATTGCGCGAGCGGCGAGGCAAGATTCTCGGCTCCCGGAAACGTGCCGAAATACGAATCGAACGATCGGTTCTCCTGATAGATGACGAACACGTGTTTGACGCGTTGGCGCAAGAGCGCTACGGTCGCCGCATCGTTCGGCTGCGCCGCGGCGCCCGTATCCGCGGGAGCCTGAATACTAGTGCATGCAAAGAGTACGGCCAATGCGATGAGCTTACGAAGCATGGATCCTCCCCGGCGAGTGGACGCGATATTCGAAACCGAAGCGTGCATTCGCGTTCGCGCTTCGGGTCCATGCCGGGTGCTTTGGAATCGTTCGCGAACATTATGAAACATTATGAAAAAGACCGTTTTGATTACCGGTGCGTCGAGCGGTATCGGCGAGGCCAGCGCGCGATACTTCGCGGAGCGCGGATGGAACGTTGCCGCGACGATGCGTTCCCCCGAGCGCTCGGCGTTGGCGGGCGAGCGGGTGGCTTGCATCGCGCTCGACGTGACGGATGCGGCATCCATCGATGTCGCCGTCGCGCAGACTTTGGAACGTTTCGGGCGAATCGACGCGCTCGTCAACAACGCCGGATATGCGGTGGTAGGACCGTTCGAAGCGGCAAGCGACGCGCAAGTGCGCAGAGAATTCGACACGAACGTTTTGGGACTCATGCGCGTTACGCGCGCCGTATTGCCGCTGTTCCGCGAACAACGCGGCGGAACCATCGTCAACATCAGTTCGATCGGCGGACGGCTGACGTTCCCGTTGTACAGCGTTTACCACGCTACGAAGTTTGCGGTCGAGGGATTCTCGGAATCGCTCCGCTACGAATTGGAACCGTTCGGAGTCCGCGTCCGCATCGTTGAGCCCGGTGCGATAAAAACCGATTTTTACGATCGCTCGATGGACGTGGTAACGAGCGAACCATACGAGTCGCTGATGGCACGCGCGATGCCGGAGCTCAATCGAGCCGGCGCGGCGGGCGCGTCGCCGCAAGCCGTCGCAGCGACGATCTTTCGGGCGGCAACCGATCGCGGCGGGCGTTTGCGCTACCCCGTCAATGCCGGGTTGCTCGCGCTGCGCGCGATGCTTCCCTACGGGCTCTATCACGCGCTGATGAAGCGCGTGGTTTTAAGGACGTCTTAAGGCTCGCTTAGGGGCAGGGTTTGCGCCGGGACGTGCTGCAAACGCTGCTAACGACGCTGGACGACGGGAGGTTTCGAACATGGCGGTCACGGCTTTGGCGTTCACCATGTATCCGGTTACGGATCAACAACGAGCGGTGGCATTCTATCGAGATGTTTTGGGGCTGGCGCTCTCGGGCCTGGAGACGGAGTACTGGACGGAATTCGACGTAAACGGCGCCACCTTCGGGGTCGGCAATTTCGAGCAAGTCGGTAAGCCCGGCAGCGCGCAGTCGTTAGCCCTCGAAGTGGACGATTTGGACGCATATCGCGCGCACCTGGTCTCGCTGGGCAGCGAGGTGACCGAACCGCACGAACTCGCGTTTTGCCGCATCAGCGTGGTGAAGGATCCGGACGGAAATTCGATTTGGTTGCATCAAAGTAAACCGCGGTAATCCGGCGATCCAGCCCGGGTAACCGCTTCGCGGAAGAGAAATTCTTCATTCCGGCGATTCGGGCGGCAGTAGAAGCACCATCGCAAGCGAGAATATCGCAATATGAAGCGTCTTTTTATAGGTTGCGCCGCCGCACTCTGCGTCGTCCTTGGTTCGAGTGCCGCGATTGCGGCACAGGTTGGCGATTATGCCACCCCGGACGCCGCGTCCCTGGCTACGCAATCGAATCCGATGACCCTCACCCTGGACGCTCGCGAAGCGTCGCGCGGTTTGATGTACAGCCACCTCACGATTCCGGTGAAACCCGGGCCGTTCACCCTGGTCTACCCCAAGTGGATTCCGGGCGAACACGGCCCGACCGGCCCCCTCAACGATTTGGCCGCTTTGCGCGTGAGCGCCGGTGGCCATGCGGTAACGTGGCGTCGCGATAAGGTCGACATGTACGCGTTCCACGTAGTCGTGCCGCCGGGCGTTTCGACGCTCGACGTCAGTTACGACGTCTTGCTGAATGCCCCGGGCGATACGATGGCCACCAAAAAGCTGGCCATCGTGAATTGGAACCGCGACGTTCTCTACCAATCCAATACGAATTCGCACGAGGTCTTCATTCGCACGAGCCTGATCTTGCCGGCGGGTTGGAGTTATGGGACGGCATTGCCCGGCCCGAAGCAAGCCGGTAACCGGGTAGATTTCGCCACGGTGCCGCTGGCGATGCTGATCGATTCTCCGCTCGACATGGGGCAATACGCGAAGCACATCGTGCTGTGGACCAACGGCGTACACACGCAGTATCTCGATGCGTTTGCCGATCGGCCACAGGACCTGGATTTTTCCGCGAAAGAACTGGCCGAATACAAACAGATGACCCCGCAGGCCCTGGCCATGTACGGGGCGGTCCATTGGAACGATTACCATTCGCTGCTCGCCTTGAGCGATGCCGTCGGTTTCCAAGGCATCGAGCACCATCAGAGCAGCGACGATCGCGCTCCCGACGATTTTATGACGAACCCGCAGGAACAGCTTGCGGCCGGCGACCTGTTGACGCACGAGTTTTCTCATTCGTGGAACGGCAAGTATCGCCGTCCGGACGACCTGACGACGCCGAACTTCCAAGTCCCGATGCAGACCGATCTGCTGTGGGTCTACGAGGGCATGAATCAATATTTGGGAGATCTGCTTTCATTTCGTGCCGGCATCCGCGATCCCAAGCAATACCCGGAGTATTTTGCGAGCATCTACGCAGCGATGGATAACGAGCCGGGTCGCGCGACCGAGCCGCTCATCGATACGACCACGGCCGCGCCCTATCTCTATCAGGCCCGCGGCGCCTATGCGTCGATTCGACGCACGGCCGGGGACTTTTATACCGAGGGCGAGTTGATTTGGCTGGATGCGGATACGATCATTCGGCAGAAGACCGGCGGCAAAAAATCGCTGGACGATTTTCTGCACCTGTATGCCGGTCCGCCGAGCACCGGTCCGATCACCGTCACGTATACGCGCGCGCAGGTGGAATCGCTCCTCAACGACGTCGTGCCGTACGACTGGCACGCGTTCTTCCAAACGCACGTGTACGATATCGCTCCTCACGCACCGGCGCACGAACTCGCGCGGGCGGGCTGGAAGCTGGTCTACACCTCCAAGCCGAACGCGTTTTCGGCCGCGGAGTCGACGCTGCGAAAGTCGATCGACACGTGGTATTCGCTCGGGCTCCGCATGAGCGCGGCCGGAACCGTCTTCGACGTGCGCGAGGGGTCGCCGGCCTGGAAAGCCGGGTTTGCGCCGGGCGTCAAGATCGCCGCGATCGACGGCCAGGCGTTCTCGCCTTCCGTGCTTGCTTACGCGATCGGGCAGGCTCAGCACGGATCGGCGCCGATCGCGTTCCTGGCCAGCAACACGGGCTGGTTCGGAACCTATAGCGTCAATTACCATGGCGGCGAGCGCTATCCGCATCTGGTGCGCATTCCGGGAACGCCCGACATGCTTGCGAAAATCGCGGCGCCCGGCGGCCAGTAAAAAGAGACCGGCGGCGGTGCGCATGGCACCGCCGCCGGTTAAAAAATGGTGGGCGGTAGAAGGATTGAACTTCTGACCCCTACAGTGTCAATGTAGTGCTCTCCCACTGAGCTAACCGCCCTAGGAACCCCCGGAGTATAGCAAAGGCGCGCCTCGGCCGTCAAACGCTTTCATTTCCGGGAAGGCGAGCTCGCGTTTGACACAGCCAAGCGTCGCATGATACTTTTGTCAAACACTTTTTGCGCTTCTACGAAAGGAGCCACGATGAAGAATCTCATTTCGTCCCATCGCATCGCTCCTGTTTGGGGCGATTGCGCGGCGATGCGTTCGTCGCGAGCCCATTCGGTCGTTAGGCGCCTAGCGGTAACCGGTCCTACGTAGCAACGTAGTCACTCGCGTTTCCATTTCGGCCCTCGCGATCTTCGCGGGGGCCTTTATTTTTTGCATTTTTTTAACAACTTGGGATTTGTATCATGGACTATTGGTTAGAGGTCGAGATACGAGCGCACCGCGATCGGCTCCATCTGCAAGCCGAATGCTATCGCAGGGCACGGCTTGCCCGTATGGGGCGACAACGTGGATTGCGCGTTCGTATCGCCGACGCAATGCTGCGATTGAGCGGCGGCTTAGCGCGGGCCGCGTCCGCGTTACGCGAGGGCGAGCGAGCGTAACGCCGAGCGGGCGTATCGAGCGATACGGCGAAATACTTTTCGATGCAGCAGACTTCGACGTTTCAAGAATTGATTCGCTTACCGTCGCCGGCCCCGGCACCACAGGCGCTTGCCTGCGACGGCGCGCATCTGTGGATGGGGTCGTGGGAGACGCAGCGTCTCTACGGAATCGACCGCCAGCACTTCACCGTATTCGAGGAGACGAATGCGCCGGGTAAACCCGTCGGCGCCGTGAGTGTGGGCGACGAGCTGCGCATCGTGTGTAGCGAAGGAGCAGACGATCATCGCTTTATTCGCCGATACATTCCCGGCCACGGATTCAAGGCGCACGAAGGGATTGCGTGTCCCGACGACACGGGATCGTTCCTGGCTTTCGACGGCGCGCGTCTGTGGCTGAGCCAGCGTTTTAATCAGCGCATCTTGGAGCTGGATTCGGCCGGCAAGCCGATGCGGTGCATCGAGACCGATACCCAGATCTTGGGTATCGCCTGGGTAGACGCGATGCTGTACGTCTCGCTCTGGTACGGCAAGCAAGGCGGTTGCAAAATCGCTCGCGTCGCCGGCGGCCAGGATCACCTGGAGCAGCACGTGCAACTGCCGTTTGCGGCCGTTTCTCTCACCCACGACGGCACCCGTTTTTGGACGAACGACGCCAAAGCGACGGCTATCGTGGCCTTTTCTATTGCGTAAGTCTCAGTTGAATTGTTCCTGCGGGCCGGCCTGATAGGCGGCAATATTCTCACGCCAGCTCTCGGGAACGGCGATGCTCTGCCCCGCTACGAAATCGAATGCGACCACGGTCGTAAATCCATGCGCGGCCTGATGATGCGCGTCCACGCTCCACACCACGTACTCGAAATCGAAGGATTTGCCGCCGATGCGAGAGACGCGCACGCCTACGGCAATCCGCTCGCGATACAGTAATTGGCGCTCGTAAGTGAAGTTGATCGAGGCTTGGATCATGCCGCGATCGCCGTTTACCGGGGTCTTCATGACACGAGCGAAGTACTCCGAGCGCATCATTTCCGCCCAGCGAATGTATGCGACGTTGTTGACGTGCTGCATCATGTCCACGTCTGCGAACGGAACCGTAAAAGACGTTATGAGAGGAAACCCTTCGAGCATGGGCTGCTGCTTCGAGGGCGGCCTCTGCGAGTCCGGTCTCTGGACAAGAGGGTAGAGGTAAGGTAATATACGGTCTTGTCCGTGCGAGATGCCATCGCGCACGAGCGCAAGTCCCGGGCGCGTAGCTCAGTGGGAGAGCATCCGCTTCACACGCGGGGGGTCGTTGGTTCAATCCCAACCGTGCCCACCACTGGCACCTTGGAGGTGCCGGCCGCAGAGACTGCTAATAGTCGGCTTCGGTCTGATGGCGCTGTAGCTCAGTTGGTTAGAGCGCCGCCCTGTCACGGCGGAGGTCATGGGTTCGAGCCCCACCAGCGTCGCCATCGTAACGAACGCATCGCGGACAACGCGATGCGTTCGTGTTTTGTGACGCGCTGCGAGCCGTCACGGTGGCGCGATGCAATGCATTGCATCGGCATGGTGAAATTCACAAAACATCGCATTCTCCTATGGGCTCTGGGCATATCGCTCGCGTTGCACGCTCTCTTTGCGTGGCTCGCACACGACGTCCCAGAGGTGCACGCGCAAGAGCCGCCGCGACCCGGAAGACTCACCCTCGTGTTACGGCCGCCGGCGACGCCGACGCCGCGCCCGGCGCAACCACCCAAACCCGTGGCGGCTGCCGTCCGCGCACGAACGGTGCTCAGCCACGTTCCGCCGCGTCCGGCGCACCGCGCGAAACCAAAAGTCGTCGCCGTTGCCGGCTTGCATCGGACGCCGGCGGCAGGTCCGCCCGGGACCGGCGCGGGGCCGAGGCCGGCCGGAACGGGCGGAGACGGGCCGCCGGTCCAGCTCGCGACGGAGGCTCCATCGGCGCCCCCAACGCCGTCCTGCGCCACACCGAACGTTGCCGCGCGCGCCATCAACGTCGTCTCGCCCAGCATTCCCGGCGATCTGGCTACCGACATCGAAAGTACGGCTGAAATAGCCGTTCGTTTAGATGCTTCCGGCCGGGTACTCGGCGCAACCGTATACCATTCTGCGGGACTCTTTCCGCTCGATCGGGCCGCTCTTTCGGCGGCGCGGGCCTCGCAGTATGCTCCGCAGATTCGCGGTTGTCTTCCGGTTGCCGGAACCTACCTTTTTACTGTGGATTTTCAACCCTGAGCGGGCGTCAATACCCCTTGGCGCCGTTACTCACCGGAGAATCCGGGCGCAGGAGGACGACGTGCCCGCGTTCGTCGGGGAGGCCGAGCACCAAGACTTCGCTCGTAAAGCGCGCGATCGTCTTTGGGCCGAGATCGATGACTGCCAGCACTTGCATGCCGCGTAATTGGTCGGTCGTATAACGTTCGGTAATCTGCGCGCTCGATCGTTTGGTGCCGAGCTCGGTTCCGAAATCGATCGTGAGCTTATAGGCGGGGCGGCGCGCCTCCGGAAAGGCTTCGGCGACTAAGATCGTACCGACGCGAATGTCGTTCATGGTGGTGAGTTTTTCTGGGAAAGGTAACCGGGCCTGCGCCTGAGAATGAACGTCGGTCGCCTATGCCAAGGTAGCTCAGTCGGTAGAGCACGCGCCTGAAAAGTGCGGTGTCGCCGGTTCGATTCCGGCCCTTGGCACCATGTGGCCGGCGATGTGGGCCTCGCTCTTAGAGCGGGGCCCAAGCCTTGCTTCAAGAGTCGGCTCGTGGAGCCGATACAGAGGTGGGGCGCGGGTGTCGTCTGCGTACGTCGTGAGAGGAACTCGAAATTGCGCGCTACACTTCATCGCGTCGCGAATATGCTCGTCCTGGCAGCCATGATTTGCTCGAGCTTTGCGATCGCACGGGGTGCGACGCCGTTGCGAGCAGGCTCGGATATTTCGTACGCTCCGCTGGAGTTTTACACGGCGGGATCGCATGCGATGACGGGGTTCGATATCGATCTCGTTCGCGCGATCGGTTCCAAACTCGGCGTTCCCGTGACGATCGCGAACCATCGATTCGACGATTTATTGCCGTCCGTTACGGACGGGCGATTCGATGTGGCGATTTCGGCATTGTCCGATACGCGAAAGCGTGAAAAACTCGTCGATTTCGTCGATTACTTGCTCGCCGGGAGCGGGATGCTCGTGCCGCGCGGGAATCCCCGGCACGTTTTCAACCTCGGCGCGCTCTGCGGGCTTCGGGTTGACGTGCAGAAGGGGACCTCGCAAGAGATCGCGTTAGAAAGCCAGTCGCGCGCCTGCGCGTCCGTCCATCTCCATCCGCTGGACATCCGGGCCTTTGCGACCGACGATCAAGCGTTCGCATATTTTGCAGCGGGGAAGTCCGACGTTCACGTCACGGATTATCCGGTCGTCGCATATCTTGCGCGCACGCAAGGCGGAGGGACGAAATACCAGGTCGCCGGCAAGCAGTTCGACGTTGTGCCCTACGCGATTGCCGTGGCGAAGAAGAACCCGGCCGAGCGTGCGTCGGTGACGAGCGCGCTTCTCGCTCTCATCAACGACGGCACCTACGACGCTCTGCTCAAAAAATGGGGGCTCAGCCAGGGAGCCTTGCGTTCCGCTCCGCTCAACGCAGGCACGCTCTTCGAACGATAACGCGATAACGCTACCGTAGGTTTTCGTTAAAGAACTCGACCGTACGTTCCCACGCCGTTTCGGCGGCGTCCGGATCGTGGTTTCCCAACCCGCCCGGGTTGTAGAACGCGTGCTTCGCGAGGTAGCGATGCGTCTGATGATGCACCTTACCGGCCACAAGGCGTTCTTCGATACGTTCGGCGCCTTCGAGCGGAAAGAACTCATCGTCGATCGCCCAATGCAGCATGATCGGGATACGGATGTTCGCCGGGTCGCCGGCCTCCGTCGGCGGGAATCCATACCAAATAACGGCGGCGTCGTAATCGGAGACGTGCATCGCACTCAGGAGCGCGAGCGCGCCGCCCATGCAAAAGCCGGTAACGCCGGCTTTCGCCGACCCGGTCGATTTGAGGAACATCGCCGCGCCGCGCGCGTCCTGCATTGCGGCGTCGCCGAAGTCGAGTCCCTGCATCAGGTGATTCGCTTCGTCGCCCGTCGCTGCGACGCGTCCGCGGTAGAGGTCGGGAACCAGAACGCGAAAGCCCGCGGCGGCGAGACGATCCGCTGTCTCCTTGATCTGGTCGTTGACGCCCCACCATTCCTCAAGCATGACCACGCCTGGGGCGTGCTCCTTAGCTGCGGTCGGCTCGGCCAGATAACCCGGCGCGGTTTTCCCGTCCGGGCGGGAAAATTCAATCATCGATCCCACTACACGTTCTCCGTTGGAAGAATGCCCTCTTCGGCATCTTGGCGATTGAGGTTTTCAACTTTTCCGGCAATAAGCCATTCGTTTGCGGCGTGAATACGCTCCGGGGATGCATGCTGCGAAAGCCACTCGAGGATTTCCGCATCGTCCGTATGCCGGCGTACCGTCGCTTCGAACTGTTCCGGGGTGATGCCCCAGCGCTGCATGACGCCCCGGTCCATCGGGCACGGGTAGATGTAGTCGTAGATCGTCCCGGCAAGCGACGCTCTGGCCTTGTCGATGAGCCTCGCCAGCCATAGCGCCTCTCCGATGAGTTCGCGTCCTCGACGCGGGAAAGTCTTTCCGTCCCGAAAATCCGTAGGCATAGTCCTAGGAACAGCAAGGAAGCGGGATTAGGTTCCGAACGTAGCGCGGCGTGAAAACAGGCAATTCGCAAGCTGCCCCACGCCCGCCGGACCGAGAGCCGCGCTGGCATGCATCGTTGGCGGTCGTTGCGGCAACGGCGCTCTACTTGATTCTGCCGCCGCGTTTGACGTTCGGCCCGATTTGGGCCGCCCCGCTGCTCGTCGGCGCGCTCCTGATCCCGCTCTCGATCTTAGCTCCGCTCCGGCATCAGGAAAAACGCTGGACGCGGATCGCTTCGGTCGTGTTGATCGCAATACTCAATTTTTTCAATATCGCGTCGGTCTTTCTTTTGGTGCATGGCCTCGTATTCGGCCAGGCGCACAAGGCCATCCCGGGCGCGGAGTTGCTGATATCCGGCGCAGAGGTGTGGTTCACCAACATCCTCGTCTTCTCGCTATGGTTTTGGGAACTGGACGGCGGCGGCCCCGAACCGCGCGGTCTGGCGGCCTCGGCGGGAGCCGTCCTGGGTGCCGACTTCCTGTTTCCGCAAATGTCGATGGACGCGAAGCGTTTGGCCTGCGTCGACGAGGGGTGGAAGCCGTTGTTCCTAGATTATCTCTATCTGGGGTTTACGAATGCACTCGCGTTCAGTCCTACGGATGTGATGCCGTTGAGCCGCTGGGCGAAGATGCTGATGCTGCTCGAAGCGCTGATTTCGTTTGTAACGATCGCGGTCATCGTCTCTCGGTCGATCAATATTATCGGGTAGTCCCAGGTGGGGCCATGTCGCCAAGAGCGTGTACGAACGCGGTGGGGGGCACGCTGATGTCCCCACGGAACGGAAGATCGAATTCCACGATCAAAACGAAAATCGATCCGATGACGGCCGCGAGGGCGATCGTCATCAAGAGATGCGCTTGAAAGTTTCGAACGTCGAAAAAATAGGACGACCCGACCGTTATCGCGCCGATAAAGATCATCGTTAGCCAGAGAATTCCCGGAATCGATTCTTGATTATCAAAAATACGACTGCGGCGATCATCGCTAAAGGTCTTGATGAGTGCAAAAGCCTCTTGTTGCAGCGCGACTTGGGTCGGCGTCTTGGGCTCGTAGCCGGCAACGATCCCCAAAATCGATAGCGAAACGTCACGCGCCCGCATGCTTCGCTTCCCGGATTGCATGAGTTTCCACTCGCGATCGACCACGATCTGCGTGTACGACCGGACCGCCGTTTGCAATCGTGTGCTAACGGGCGCCGGGAGGGCCGGCGCGAGGTGGTAGAGATCGGAAACCGCGCTGGCCTCATGCTGGACGTTAGCAGCGGACACGTCGAACTCTTGCCACACGGTTACGACCATGAACGAAAGCATCACCGCAAGTACCGTACCCACGGTGGTGATGATCGGTCCCGCAACGTCGTTGTGCGTTAACTGCTGATCGCGTTTGCGACGGTGCACCAAGATGAGGCCACCCGCGCTCGCGGCGCACATGGATCCAATGACAAGCAGGGCGAAGAGCCAGCTCGGAATCGCGTATATCCAAGTCACGAGCGCTCCGTTCGCGTGGGAGGGGGCGCCTCCTGGCTGCGCCGCAACGCGGCGGCCATACGTGGTGTTGTAGGACGCTGGGTGGGGTATAACGAACCGAAGCGGTCGCAAACTACGCGGGTATGATGTAATGGTAGCCTGCGACCTTCCCAAGGTTGATGCGTGGGTTCGATTCCCACTACCCGCTCCAAGTGATGGCGACGTAGCCAAGTGGTAAGGCAGGGCTCTGCAAAAGCCCCATTCGGCAGTTCAAATCTGCCCGTCGCCTCGAAAGTATTATCGAAATGCGCATAGGCATCGTTGGAGCGGGAGCAATCGGTGGCTTTATCGCCGCCGCGCTCGCGCAGGCTGGAGTTCAGGTCTCCGTCATCGCGCGCGGCGCCCATCTCGCGGCGGTTCAGCGCGACGGCTTACGCGTCGAAAGCGATCTAGGCACGCTCCAGGTGCGCGTCGACGCTTCCGACGATCTGCGGGACGCCGGCCCACTCGATGCGCTGTTGCTGACGTTCAAGGCGCATCAATGGCCCGCGTTCATCCCGCAACTCACACCGTTCGCGGGTTCCGACGTGACCATCGCGACCCTGCAGAACGGCCTTCCCTTCTGGTTCGTCCGCCAGCCGCCGCTTCGCAGCGTCGATCCCGACGGCCGAATCGCCGCGCTCTTTCCCGACGAACAGATCGTCGGCGGTGTCGTACACGTCTCCGGACACGTCGTACGGCCGGGCGTCATTCGCCAGAGCGGCGGAATGCGGTATCCCTTGGGCGTGCTGACGCAAGCCGCGGCGCCGCGCGTCGAACGCTTGGCGGCGGCGATGCGCAGCGCGGGTCTCGCCCCTGAGATCGACGCCGATATTCGTGCCACGACCTGGCTCAAACTCGTGAACAACGCCGGACTCAACTCGGTCAGCGCTCTGCATCGCATGACGTTACGCGCCATGTTGGACGACGCGCGCGCCCGGGCCGAAGTGCGCGGCATCATGGAGGAAGCGCTCGAGATCGGCCAAGCTCTTGGCGTGGTGGGTGCCGTCGACGTCGAGGCGCGGCTCGATTATGCGGCCCGGCTCAGCGACGTGAAGACGTCGATGTTGCAAGACCTGGAGGCGCATCGGCCGCTCGAACTCGACCCGATCCTCGGCTCGCTCGTCGAATTGGCGGAGCGGACCCGCATCGACGCTCCGCGACTGCGCGATGCGTACGATCGCCTTCGAGCGATCGAGCGCTCGTGGTAACGCGGCGGATCGTCCCGTGCCTGGACATTCGCGATGGCCGGGTGGTAAAGGGCGTGAACTTCGTGAACGTGCGCGACGCCGGCGATCCGGTCGAGCTGGCGCGCGCGTACGAAGCCTCGGGTGCCGACGAGTTGGTCTTTCTCGATATCACGGCGACGCTCGAAGGGCGCGTCGCGACGCGCTCGATCGTGAGCGCGGTGGCGAGAATGCTCACGATTCCGTTTACCGTCGGCGGCGGAGTCTCCACGGTCGAGGACGTTCGAGCGCTCTTACGTGCGGGCTGCGATAAGGTTTCTTTTAACTCGGCGGCGGTGCGCGACCCCCGTGTGCTCGCCTCGGCGGCTGCCGAGTTTGGGAGCCAGTGCATCGTCTTGGCGATCGATGCGCGGCGCCGAGAGCGCGGCTGGGAAGTGGTCGTCGACGGCGGGCGTACGCCGACGGGCTTGGATGCCGTGGACTGGGCGCTCCGCGCGACCGAGCGAGCCGGAGCCGGAGAGATTCTTCTAACGAGTATGGACGC
>DATKQG010000078.1 GCA_035532835.1 Candidatus Dormiibacterota bacterium | reverse complement strand
AGCCGCGCTCCCCGTTTCGCCGAAATGCAACGCGCGTTGTATCGGATGCATCTCGGAACAAGAGCCGGATGCGGGGCTGCCTTCTCCGCAAACGCGCATCGATTTCGAAACCACGGCGGACGAACTCGCGCGCATCGGCGTGCATCATCTCGAACGGGTGGAAGACGGCATCGTTTCATTCGGCCAAGGCTGCGAAGGTGAGCCGCTCTTGCGATCGATCGAGATCGCGCGAGCGATCGAACTCATTCGAAGCAGTCGCAAGAACGGAACGATCAATCTCAATACCAACGGTAGCATGCCGGCCGCGCTCGAACGCTGCATCGACGCAGGTTTGCAGGCCGTACGCATCAGTCTCAATTCGTTTCGGCCGGACGTCTACGCCGCGTACTATCGCCCGATAGGCTACGGCCTCGAAGACGTGCTCGAATCGATTCGCCTTGCGAGCCGGCGCGGGCTACGCGTCTCGCTCAATCTGCTCACCCACCCCGGCATCACCGACGACGAGGCGGAAATCGATGCCATGCGCGCGTTTCTGAGCGGCGTGCGCGTCACGATGATTCAAACGCGGACGCTCAACATCGACCCAGAGTGCTATTTTGATGCCGTCGGGCGTCCCGACCATCCGCTCGGCATGCGCGTGGCGATCGCGGCGATTCGCGAGAGCCACGTCAGCGTCGGGAATTTCACGCATACCCATTAACGAAGGGGTGGGCGTTCGATGAAGCTCTGGCATATTGCCGCGGTCTTGGTCGCCGGACTCATCGTCGGTCAAATCCATCCCGGTCTCCTGACGCAGACCTTCCGCTGGGCGACGCTCGAGCTGTTCTTGCCCGCGCTCATCTTTGAAGCTGCATGGAATCTTGATTTTTCCTTGATGAAGCGCGCTTGGCGGCCGATTCTGCTGTTGGCCGTGCCGGGTGTGGCCATCACCGCCGGGCTGGTGGCGCTGGCGGTGTATCGCTTCGGCTCCGTCGGCATCGGCACGGCGCTACTCGTCGGAGCGATCTTGAGTGCAACCGATCCGGTGGCGATCGTGGCGCTGTTTCGCCATTTGCCCGTTCCGCCCGCGCTCAAGACGATCGTCGAAAGCGAATCGCTGCTCAACGACGCCATCGCCGTCATGCTCTATCGCGCCGTGCTGGCGGCGATCATCGGGACGGCTTCCGCGGCTCACGTCGGCGCGATTGCTGGCCAGGCTCTCCTGGGATCGTTCGCAGGCATCGCCTTGGGCGCGATCGTTGGTATTGCTTGCGCTTATGTCGTGCGCAAACACCCGAACGCGCTGGCGCAAGGCTTAGCCACCGGCATCGCCGCGTACGGGGCGTACGCGCTCGCCGACCGTTTTGGCTGGTCGGGGATTTTTGCCGTCATCGCATGCGGTATCGCTTTACGCGAGCGGCAGGGCTACGCGATCGGGGACGCGGTTGCGGAGACGGTGGAATTGGGTTGGGAGCGCGCGGCGACGGTCGCGAACCTCTGCTTGTTCTTTCTGGTCGGTACGGCGGTGGAGAGCGCGCATCTTTGGAGCGAACGCGCGTTTCTCGGCATCGTGCTGGCTGCGGTCATCATCGCGCGATTCGTGCTAGCGTACGGTTTGCTCGCGCTGTTGCCGCGGATGCTCCGTTCCTGGAAGACACTGGTTCGCTTCGCCGGCGTCCGAGGAGCGCTCTCGCTGGCGTTGGCGTTGGCGCTCCCGGCAGAGATCCCGATGCGCTCCCTCATCGTCGACGCGACGTTCGTCGTCGTGATTGCGACGCTTCTCCTAGGTTCGCTGACGCTTGAACGAAGGGTTGGCGCCCTAAAGCTGGGCGAAGGATCCTAATGCATAAAGCTTAGGCCGAATCCGATGTAGCGGCCCTGCTGGCCGGCGATCGGCGTCGGCGTGAAACCGTACTCGATGTCGATCTGCCCATTCTCCGAAAGCGCCCGCTGATAGCCCGCATCGAGAACGGACTTTCCTGGAAGCCCCAGGCCGGCGTGGCTGAAATAGGCGTACTCGGCGAATGCTTGCGACCGGGAAGAAAGCGCTATCGTCATCTCCATCGATGGGATGAACGCGGCGTAATGCCGGACGTTGCCGCTCGCATCGAATGCGCTCAGAGTGTTGAATCCGAACGTGCCGGCTAGGCCCACTACGGGGGATAGCGCGTAGCCCCAATTCGCATTTGCGGTGTATTGCGCGCCGCCGGCGCTAAAGGCCGGTGTTCCCGTTGGCTCGCTGATCTGCACGTTCGCGCCCCAGAGTGCTTTGCTCGTATACCCGGCTTCGTACTTCACCCCAATGGCGCCGTCGCTCGACCCGCCGATGATGCTCCCTCCAACCGAGGAGCGCATGACGTTAGGCGGCGTGAGAGCGATCTCGATACGCGGTAGCACGGTGCCGATGCGAATAAAGCTCGACGGGTAGGACGCGATGTCGCCACCACCCGCGCCGGTAAGGACGGTATTGCTCCAGCCGTTTTCCACTAACACGTGATTTGGCCGCACCGTGCAGACGCCGGTGCCTACGGTTGGCCTCGTGACGATCGACAGGATGGACCCGCACGGGTCCGCTACGGCAGTTCGTGCGGGAGGATGCGATGGGCGAGGCGATGGCGCCGTGACGGGCGCGGTTGTTGTCAACATGCATGTAGTATCGAGCGTCGCGCGGCATCTGGGCAGCCTCCGTTCGGCCTATCCGAACGGATCATCCGTTCGGCGGCTGGTGGGCTTGCCGTTCGGGCCCTATGCTTGCGTAGATGCTTGAATTAGGATTGGTCGCGCTCTCATTGCTCTGCTTTGCCGCGCTCTACGCCTACACCGTCGCTTGCGAGCGGGTATAGCCGCGCCATGATCTTCGATGATGCGGCCGGTATCGTGCTGGCGCTGTGCGCGCTGCTGTATTTGGGGTACGCGATGCTGCGCCCCGAGAAGTTTTAGAGGATGCCGCATATGACGGCTACCGGATGGGCGCAAGCGATCTTATTGCTGATCGCGGTATTGGGACTTGCCAAACCGCTGGGCCTTTACATGGCGAAGATCTTTGGCGGCGAACGTACGCTCCTCACCCCGGTCGTCGAGCCGGTCGAGCGCGCGATCTATCGCATCTGCGGCATCGATGCATCGCGCGAAATGACATGGTCCGGTTACGTTTACGCCTTGTTGGCGTTCTCGTTCGTATCGGTCGCGTACCTTTACGTCTTGTTACGAACGCAGGCGTGGCTCCCGTTCAACCCCCAGCATTTTGGAAACATGGCGCCCGACTTGGCCTTCAATACGGCCATCAGTTTTATGACCAACACGAATTGGCAGTTCTATTCCGGCGAGAGTTCGCTCAGCTATCTCACGCAGATGGCGGGGCTCGGATGGCACAACTTCGTTTCCGCGGCTGCGGGCATCGCCATTGCGATTGCGGTCATTCGGGGCCTCGCGGGAACGAGCGGAAAGGCACTGGGGAACTTCTGGGTCGATCTTACACGGGCATCGCTGTACCTATTACTTCCGCTATGCATCGCGGGCGGGTTGATCTTCGTCATGCAGGGCGTCCCGCAGAACTTCCACGCATATCAAACGATCGTCACGCCCGAAGGCATCTCGCAGAGCATCACCGGCGGCCCGATGGCTTCGCAAGAAGTCATCAAAGAGCTCGGGACGAACGGCGGCGGCTTTGTGGGCGCGAACTCCGCATCCCCGAACGAGAATCCGACGCCGTTTAGCGACTGGTTCCAAATGTTTCTGATCCTGTGGATCGGTGCTGGCCTAACCTATACCTACGGCCGCATGGTGCGCGATACACGGCAGGGATGGGCGATTCTCGGCGCCATGACCGTTCTGCTCGTCGTGGGATTCGGCGTCGCGTACGGAGCCGAAGCTGCGGGTAATCCCCTCATCCATCAGCTCGGTGTGGCCGGTGGAAACATGGAGGGCAAGGAGTGCCGATTCGGCATTGGGGCCTCGGCGCTGTTCGCGACGGTAACGACCGATACGTCATGCGGCGCGGTCAATGCGATGCACGATTCGTTCATGCCCCTCGGCGGTTTGGTGCCGCTCGTGAACATGCAACTGGGTGAGATCATCTTCGGCGGCGTGGGCTCGGGCTTCTACGGCATGATCGTCTTTGTCGTCCTCACCGTGTTCATTGCCGGATTGATGGTCGGACGAACGCCGGAGTTCTTGGGCAAGAAGATCGAGCGGCGCGAAGTGCAGTTTGCGATCCTCGCGATCATGGTGACCCCCTTCTTCGTGCTGATCCCAACCGCTATCTCGGTGCTTTTACCCGCTGGCTTAACGACGCTGAATAATTCGGGCCCGCACGGATTTGCGGAGATCCTCTATGCGTTCAGTTCGACGAATGCAAATAACGGTAGCGCATTCGGTGGCCTGGGAAGTAACACATATTATAACGTTCTCACCGGTGTGGTCATGCTCTTCGGGCGATTCTTGGTCGCGATTCCTGCGTTAGCTCTGGCCGGGTCGCTAGCCGGTAAGCAGCGCGTACCGGAGGGCGTGGGAACGTTCACGACCTATTCGCCGGTTTTCGTCGTGCTTCTCATAGGCGTCATCGTCATCGTCGGCGCCCTGACGTTTCTACCGGCCGATGCCCTCGGCCCGGTGGTCGAACATTTGCTGCTTTTGCAAGGAAAGACGTTCTAGTCCATGATTTCCTCACGTCGAGCCGCACGCCGCGCACAGGACCGCCCGCTCTTCGAGCGTGCCATTATCGGCCCTGCCATCGCGGAGTCGTTCAAGAAGCTTGACCCGCGCTGGCAAGCGCGCAATCCCGTGATGTTCGTGGTCGAAGTCGGCGCGCTTGCAACCGTCGTCTTTGCCCTTCGCGATGCGACCAGCGGCGGCCCCGCGGCCTTCGATGCGGTGATCTCCGCGTGGCTGTGGTTCACCGTGCTCTTCGCGAATTTCGCCGAAGCTGTGGCCGAAGGGCGGGGTAAAGCGCAAGCCGATGCGCTACGGCGCACCAAGACGCAGACAACGGCCAATCGCGTGATTGGCGATGTGCTCGAAGCGGTGATCTCAAGCGCGCTGCGCCGAGGCGATGTGGTGCGCGTGCAAACCGGGGAGATGATTCCCGGAGACGGCGAGGTGATCAAGGGCGCAGCAACGGTCGACGAATCGGCGATTACGGGAGAATCGGCGCCCGTTATTCGCGAAGCCGGCGGCGATCGCAGCGCCGTCACGGGCGGAACGCGCGTGTTGAGCGACAGCATCGACATTCGCATCACGTCGAACCCCGGCGAAAGCTTTCTGGATCGGATGATCGCGATGGTCGAAGGCGCGAAGCGGCAGAAGACGCCGAACGAGATCGCGCTCTCGATTCTGCTCGCCGGCCTGACGATCATCTTCGTCGTCGCTGTAGCGACGTTAGCGCCATTTGCCGTGTATGCCGGTGCGCGACTGAGCGTCACGGTGCTGATCGCGCTACTGGTCTGTCTCATCCCAACGACGATTGGCGGGCTGCTCTCCGCCATCGGTATCGCCGGTATGGATCGGGTGATGCAACGCAACGTCCTGGCGATGAGCGGACGAGCGGTTGAGGCGGCGGGCGATGTCGACACGCTCCTGCTCGACAAGACCGGAACCATCACGCTGGGTAATCGCCAGGCGGTCGCGATCGTCGCAGCCGAAGGCGTCACGATAGAAGAAGCGACGCGCGTGGCTTACCTAACATCGCTCGCCGACGAGACGCCGGAGGGCCGTTCCATCGTGGCGCTAGCGCTACAGAATGGTCTCCAGCCGCCGGCAGCTACCGACGGCGCCTTCGTTCCGTTTAGCGCATACACGCGCATGAGCGGCGTCGACCTTTCCGATGGCGGGAGGTTGCGTAAGGGCGCGCCGGATTCGATTATGGCGTGGGTAGCGCAATCCGGCGGCAGCGGGCACGCCGGCCTTTCCTCCGATGTCGAACGCATCGCGCGTAGTGGTGGGACGCCGCTGTTGGTTGCGCACGACGACTGCGTCTTGGGCGTCATCCATCTCAAAGACATCCTCAAGCCGAACATGAAGGAACGCTTCGATCGGCTTCGCGCGATGGGCATCCGTACGGTGATGATTACGGGCGACAATCCCTTAACCGCGGCGGCCATCGCGAAGGAGGCCGGCGTCGACGATTTTCTCGCCGAGGCTACGCCTGAAACCAAGATGGAGTTGATCAAACGGGAGCAGTTCAGCGGGCGCTTGGTCGCGATGACGGGCGACGGAACCAACGACGCCCCCGCTCTGGCCCAAGCCGATGTCGGCGTCGCGATGAACTCCGGCACGCAGGCCGCTAAAGAAGCGGCCAATATGGTCGACTTGGATTCCGACCCGACGAAATTGATCGAGGTCGTTGAGATCGGCAAGCAACTGCTGATGACGCGAGGCGCCCTCACGACCTTTTCGATCGCGAACGACGTCGCGAAGTACTTCGCGATTCTCCCGGCGATATTCATCGGCGCATACCCCGCGATGCAACAACTCAACGTGATGCGGCTCTCGACACCGCAAAGCGCGATCCTTTCGGCCGTAATCTTCAACGCGCTGATCATCATCGCGTTGATTCCGCTGGCGTTACGCGGCGTCGCGTACGTTCCGCGCGGCGCGAACGCGGCGTTGCGGACCAACGTGCTCATTTACGGATTCGGCGGAATCCTAGTGCCCTTTGTCGGCATCAAGCTCATCGATATGCTACTCGCGCTCTTGCACCTTACGTAAGGATATGACGGGGATGTTTCAATTCGGCGTGGCCATTCGGATGACGATCGTCTCGGTCGTCTTGCTGGGACTCATCTATCCGCTGGCGATGACCGGCGCGGCGCAAGCGATTTTTCCGCGCGAGGCCAACGGTTCGCTCGTGATGCGCGACGGCAAGGTTGTCGGTTCCGATATTATCGGCCAGCGGTGGAGCAAGCCGGAAGATTTCCAAGGACGCCCATCGGCTGCGGGCAAGAATGGATACGACCCAACGGCCACCGGCGGCACCAATCTCGGGCCGACCTCCGCGAAGCTCATCGCCGCCACCAAAGCGACGATCGCGCAGCTGCGCAAGCAAAATCCGCAGGCCACCGTGCCGCTTCCGATCGATCTTGCTACCACGAGCGGTAGCGGTATCGATCCCGATATCAGCGTGCAGGGGGCGTATTACCAAGCACCGCGCGTCGCGTTTGCGCGTCACCTTCCGCTCGCTCAGGTCGATGCGGTGATCTCTCGTGCGATCGAGCCGAGGGAGCTCGGCATTCTGGGCGAGCCGCACGTCAACGTGCTGGAGTTAAACCTCGCCCTCGACGCCCTGAGTAAGCGTGGCGGCCGGCCGGGCAAAGACTAGGAGTTCGCGTGCCCCAGCTTCAAGCAGCCGTCGAGCAAAGGCACGACGTTGCGGCCATCGGGGCGTACGGAGCGTTCCGCCGACGGCGATGGTCGTCTCGCTCTTCGAACGCGCGATTTCGATCAGGCGCGCCGGCGCGTCCTCGGAAACTTCGTTGATGAACTCGGCGTTGACCGCGCGCGCGATGCGGGCGATCTCGTCGAGCGTTTGCGGATCG
>DATKQG010000077.1 GCA_035532835.1 Candidatus Dormiibacterota bacterium | reverse complement strand
CCCAATCGCGTGCCCGGTTTCCGGCAAAGGCTCGACCGCGCGCTCGCACTCAAACTGGGCGTACCAGCGCCCGAGCTTGCAGACCAGCCACGCACGGCCAAACGGCGGCACGGCGCGCCCCTTACGCAGCTTCACGCTACCTACGCCCGGAATGCGGACGCGGTGCTGCGTCGCATCGAACTTCAGCGCGCGATCGCCATGCGGATAGGTGATCTGGCGCCAGCGGCGCGCAGCCTTGAAGCGTGGGAAGCCGGGCGTTTCGTCCCGCTTGCATCGCCGAAAGAACGCCTGCATCGCCAGATCCAACCGGCGTAGCACCGCATCTTCGATCTCGCGATAGACCCCGGCGAGATGCTCGGATTCCTTGCGTAGCGCGGTCACCTCGGCATACTGCATCCTCATCGAGACGCTCACACCACGCAGCCGATAGGCGTCTTTGCGCTGCTGGAGCGCAGCGTTGTAAAGATGGCGCGTGACGTGGAGCGCGTGGTGAAGCGCCGCGTCTTGAGATGCGGTCGGGTAGAGTCGCACGGTTTCAATGCGCTTCACCCTATGATTATCGCAGGTGGAGTGCCACCTGTATGGCCGAGTGGAGGCGCCGAGCGGATACAAGGCCGTTGTGCGTGGCTTGACGGCTGGACACCTTGCCACCAACGCGGCGAAATACCGTCGCCGCTGGCAACGGGGTCGTTCGCATCCTACTCATCTACCGCGGAGAGCACAACCACGTTGGCGTCGATTCGACGGCCGGCTCGCGTCAGCGTTTTACCGAAGACTGCCCCGTCTGCTGCAGTCCGATTCAGTTTGCCGTCCGGATACAACAAGGCGGCGATCCCGTGGGCTGAGCGCGACGATTAAATTCGGTCCGCCCGCTACTGAAGCTATTCTTGCGTGGTATGGATGAGCCGCGCCGGGTCGTAGTGTTGTGCGATCAAACGCGCAGAGATTTGCCTGAAAGCGGGTTCGGGCAGTTGCGTCGTGCGGGAAAGTATCCACAAAAAACGGCGGCATGGGTCGCCGACGACGGCGTACGAATAGTCCGGCGCTAAATCGATGATCCAGTAATCGCCACCCGGCAGGAACGGACTGAATTTCACCTTGAGCTTCGCGTTGGTCTGCGGATCGGCGACGCTCGCAACGGCCTGGGCCACGCGGACCCTTCCGTTCTCACCGGTGGTTTGGTTGACGACGCGGATGCGGCCGTCGGGGAGGGCCGTGTATTGTGCAGTCGTGTTCTTGTCGCTCGCGTGTTCAAACCACGCGGGATAATGCGCAATCTCGAACCAGCGCCCCTGATATCGCAATAGGTCGACGGATTCCACCGTCTCGAGCGGTGCGACCGTCGGCGTCCGGCGCAAGAAGACGGCGCCAAGCGCCGCAACGAGGCCAAGACCCGCGCCGACTGCAATCGCGGTAGTCGTTTTCATGGGATACGTATACCCTGGAAACGCTTATGCTAAATGTCAACTACCGTCGACCCACGATCCGACGAGGGCTCGGTACCATTGTGGGCATACTAGCGCTCCCTACCGGCGGCGCGAGAGTGTAAGTCACAAAATGACCGGAGACGGCTCCGTAATCACCAAAATGACCCGCTTTCGCGGTCATAATGGTGACAGAGCTGCCTACGGGCCTACGAGGGCTCTGTCACCATTATGAGGCTAATCACCATTATGGCCGGCACCGATGGCGTAAGCACCATTATGACTCAAATAGAGTGCAGTGACCGGAAGTTCAGGGTCGCCGCACGCGCCGGGGCACGATCGGCACGATCAGCGGTCAAAAACAAGTCGTGGATATGGGGTAGTTCAGTAACCATAAGATGAACGACAATACATAGAGCAATAGCGGTGCTGCGAATAGGGTAATCTTGCCTGACTTTCCCCACACAGTGGCAGGCTTCGCTGATACTACGAGCCATGTTGCAACGGTAAGCACAAGCCACATCGGCAACCAGAACAACCGATATATCCAGAGCAGCATAGGAACGTAGAGCAAGTTGAGGACGTTAAAGTGTGCCTCGCAGAGGCCGCTCGCCATTGCTGCCGACGTAGCCAAAACCATTGCAAGTGCAAATGCGCCGCTGTATGCGATGCGCCCCACGTTAAGGCTGGTCATAAGCAACATTTTGTTTTTCTCGGATAAACTAAGCAAAAATGACGTAATCAACCATTATGGCTTAGGTCTGCCCGTAGTCACCATTATGGCCCGATTGGGGCCATAATGGTGACAGAGCAGCCTACGAGCCTACGAGCATCCGCTTGTGGCGCCGCAGTTGTCGCATTTTTCGCAGCTGCCGTTGCGGACCATCGTGAGTTGGCCGCATTCGCCGCAGGCGTTGCCGGTGTAGCCTTTGGCTTTGGAAGCGCTGACCGCTTCGGTTTTCGACATCATCGCAGTTGCCGTTGATCCGCGCGTCATTGCCGGGGCAGGCGCCGCGGATGCTGAGACCGCGCTCGCCATGGGTTGCGACGGCGTCGGTTCGTTTTTGCCGGGGTGGAGATGCGTCGAGACCGGATGGAGCCGTTCCGCGATGCCGGCGGGGCGGACTTGCACGCCGCCGTCCTCCTCGGAGACGTACTCTTCGGCTCGCGCGTCGATGCCCATGGCGTCCATCTCCATCGACGGCTGCACGTGGGCGAGGTCGTAGCGTCCGAGATAGCTCACCGCGAGTTCGCGGAAGATGTAGTCCAGGATCGAGGTCGCCATCTTGATGTGGTCGTGGCCGACAACCGGGCCGTTGGGCTCGAAGCGCGTGAAGGTGAACGCTTCAACGAATTCCTCGAGCGGGACGCCGTGCTGCAAACCAAGCGAGATGGCGATCGCGAAATTGTTCATCAACGAGCGGAAGGCTGCGCCCTCTTTATGCATGTCGATAAAGATCTCGCCGATCTGGCCGCCTTCGTACTCACCGGTACGCAGATAGACCTTGTGGCCGCCGATGACCGCCTTCTGCGTGTAACCGCTCCGCCGTTCCGGCATGCGACGACGTTTGGCGATGTAGCGATAGACGATTTTCTCGGCAACTTGCATCGGCTGCGCGAACGGCTGTTGCGAAATAACCACATCCTCTTCGGGCGAGTCGCCGCCGAGGTCGTAGCTTGCGGCCAAAGGTTGCGAGAGCTTGGAACCGTCGCGGTAGAGCGCCACGGCCTTGAGCATCCGCTCCCACGAATATTGGTAGGCTTCCTTGACGTCGGCGATCGTCGCCGTCTGCGGAAGGTTGATCGTCTTCGAGATCGCGCCCGAAATGAACGGCTGCGCTGCGGCCATCATCTCGATGTGCGCGAGCGGCCGGATGTAGCGCGAGCCGTATTTGCCGCACGGCGTGGCGCAATCGAAGACGGCCAGATGCTCGTCCTTCAGATACGGCGCGCCTTCGACCGTCATGCGGCCGCAGATGTGCGCGGAGGCTTCTTCGATCTGCTGGTTTGTGAAGCCGAGGCCGTCGCGCAGTAGCGAGAAGGAGAAGTCGTTGAGATGTTCGCTCGAGATTCCGAGCTTCGTGGTGCAGAATTCCTCGCCCAACACGTAGTGATTGAATACGAACGGCAGCTCGAACGCGCCGAGGAGCGAGGATTCGATCTTGGCCAAGGCTTCGTCGTCGAAGCCCTTGGCTCGTAACGTCGCGCGGTTGATGTGCGGTGCGCTATCGAGCGTGCCGGTACCCTTCGCGTACGTCTCGATCGCCGCGATATGCTCTTCGCTATATCCCAGGCGACGGAGCGCCGCTTCGACCGACTGATTGACGATCTTGAAGTAGCCGCCGCCCGCGAGCTTCTTAAATTTCACGAGCGCGAAATCGGGCTCGATACCGGTGGTATCGCAATCCATCACGAGACCGATCGTGCCGGTCGGGGCCAAGACTGTGACCTGCGCGTTGCGGAAGCCGGCGACTTCGCCGATCGAGAGCGCGTCG
>DATKQG010000076.1 GCA_035532835.1 Candidatus Dormiibacterota bacterium | reverse complement strand
CGCGTGCCGGGTCCAACTCGACGTCTTCGACGGCCCGCTCGATTTGTTATTGAGCCTGATCAAAGAGCAGCAACTCGATATCGCCACCGTGCCGCTCGCGAGCGTCGCCTCGCAGTACCTGTCGTACGTGCGGTTGATGGAGGATCTCGACATCGAGGTCGCGGCAGAGTATCTCGTTATCGCCGCGACGCTCGTGTTCTTGAAGTCCAAGGCGCTGTTGCCGCCGATCCCGCAAGAGTTCGTCGACGAAGATTCGGAGACGCCCGAGCAGGTTGAAGAACGTCTGCGGCGCCGGCTGATCGCGTACTCGCGGTATCGAGAACTGGGCTTGGAACTGCGAGCGCGGCAGGACGAAGCCAGCGGATTCTACTTCCGGGAGTCGGGCGATCCCACCAGCGATCTGGTCCAGCGTTATCGCATCGATCCGGAGCGATTGAAGCGCGCTTTTATCGCGATGCTGCGCCAAGCCCGCCCGGAGAAGCGCTCGATCGTCCGCGAACGGGTCTCGCTCCTGGCGCAGATGGATTACATCTCGCGTAGCGTTAAGGAGCACGGCGAGGTCTATTTCAGCGCGCTCTGCCACGAGCTTGGGATGGCCCGCGAGGTCATCATCGTCACGTTCTTGGCCGTGCTCGAGCTGGTACGCCGCAACCGCGTCGAGATCGAGCAACCCGAGCTCTTCGACGACATTCGCATTTTCCCAATCTCACAACCACACGAAGGCTAATCCGTGCAAACCGAAGACGTTCCGATCATAGAAGACACCCCGGACGCCGTTGCCGTACCAGAGGATCGCCTCGGCGACGACGCGCGAAGCCTCCATCACGAAGCTGCCGATATCGAACGTTCGATCGAGGCGCTCCTCTTCGTCGCAAGCGAGCCGCTCGAGAACAAGCGCATCGCCAAATTAACCGGCGCCGACGAACGAGCGGTGGCCTTGGCGATTCAATCGCTTCAAGAGCGCTATACCGATCGCGGCATCGTCCTGCGCGAGCTTGCGGGCGGATATCGTTTTGCGACGGCGTCGTCGGCGCGCGAAGCCGTCGAAGCCTATTTGCTGCCGCCGCGCACGTCGCTCTCGGCCCCGGCCCTCGAGGCGCTGGCGATCATCGCGCATATGCAACCGGTGACCAAGAGCGAAATCGAAGCGATTCGAGGCGTCAACTCGGATAGCGTCGTCAACACGCTGTTGGACCGCAACCTCATCGGCGAAGCCGGACGCAAGGACGTGGTCGGACGCCCGATGCAGTACAAGACGACGGCATTCTTCCTTGAATCGTTCGGGCTTAACTCGCTCGCGGATCTTCCGCAACTGGAGCTCGAACCGGGCCAGCCGCTCGAGCTCAATCTCCTGGTCCCCGGGGAGCCGGTACCGGAGACCTCCGAAGAAGAAGCTCCCGCCGAGCAGCCCCTCGGAGAAGCTCCCGCCGAGCAGCCCCCCGCTACGGAACCCGAAGCATGAGCGCTTACGACAGCTACGCCGCCGAGTACAGCGCCGGCCGAACCGGTTACTCGAACGATCTCTACAATACGCTGGTGGGCTTTGGGCTTTCGCAGCGGCACCGAATCTTAGACGTGGGCTGCGGTAGCGGTTTGGCGAGCGAGCCGCTGATCGCTAACAACTTCCAAATAACGGGCGTCGACGCTTCCGAACCCATGCTCGCGCAAGCGAGCCGCGAATTTCCGGACGCCTCGTGGACCGTCGGCCGGGCAGAATCGCTACCGTTTCAAGACGGCAGCTTCGATGCCGCCATCAGCGCCCAGGCGTTTCATCACTTCGATCGCACCAAAGCGATTGCGGAAATGCTGCGCGTCGTACGCCCCGGCGGCATGGTCGCGATCTGGTGGAAACACTTGACCGGAGACGATCCCGTGAAACAGCTGCGCGATAGCGTCTTGACGGACTTGGGGTCGGAACCCAAGCCATCCGGGCTCGGCGGCGGATTCAAAGAATTTTACGCCGCTCCGTTTGCGGAGCATCGGTTACGCGTCCTCCCCTGGCGCATGGTGACTCCCGCGAGCAAATACCTCCAGTACGAGCGCTCGCGCAAGAGCGTTCGCGACGCGCTCGGTTCGGAGGCTTCGCGGTATTTCGACACGCTCGACGCACGCATACACGAGATGTTCGGCGCGGGCGACCCGCTCGTGCCGCTCTCCTATCTGCAATTCGTATATCTTGCGAAAGTGGCGTCGTAACGCATGCGCATTGGATTACACCTGCGGATGGCCGGCGGCTACGCGAACGCCATCGCGCATGCCAAGAGCGTGGGCTGCACGGCGATGCAGATATTTTCGAGCAATCCACGCAGCTACCGTACGACGCCGGTCGACGCGGCGATGCTCGCATCGTTCTCGGAGGCCCGCAGCGCAGCGGATCTCGATCCTTGCGTCATCCACACGCCGTACCTTATCAACCTCGCTAGCGAGGATCCGAAAGTGCAGGCCGGTTCGCTCAACCTCCTGGCACACGATCTCGAAGCTGCCGCGCACGGCAACATTCGCTACGTCAACACGCATCTCGGTTCGTATGGCAAGCGCGACCGCAACGAAGGATTCGCGGCCATCGTACATGGGCTCGAACGCGCGCTCGACACCATCGCACCCGGCGTTTATTTGGTGCTCGAAAATTCGGCCGGCGCCGGCGCGCTGGCGGGCGGTACCCTGGAAGAACTGGGACGGTTCGTCCGGGCGGTCGATCACCCCCAACTCGGCGTGTGTCTGGACACCGCCCACGCTTGGGCGGCCGGTTATGAGATCGATTCCAAATCCGGTGTCGATCGCTTCATCGACGAGGCCGATACGCACATCGGCCTAGACCGCGTGCATATCTTTCACTTCAACGACACCGAGATTCCGCTGGGCGGCAATCGCGATCGCCATTGGCACATCGGTGAAGGGCGAATCGGTTTCGAGGGCTTTCGCTCGCTGTTAGCTCACCCCGAACTGCGCGAGAAGACGGCGATTCTGGAAACGCCGGGTGAAGACGCCGACGATCTGCGCAATATGCAGACGATCCTCGCCATCCAACAAGGCGCGCTCACCTAAGGGTCGCGACGGATGATCGCGCACTTCGACATCGATGCATTTTACGCCAGCGTAGCGATCCGCGACGATCCAACGTTGCGCGGCAAGCCGGTCGCGGTTGCGGGCAGCCATCGCCGTTCGGTCGTCCTTACGGCCTCATACGAAGCCCGCCCGTTCGGGGTGCGCTCGGCTCTCCCACTCTATCGCGCACTCGAAGCGTGCCCAAACCTGATCGTCGTTCCCCCGACGATGTCCAAGTACAAGGAAATATCGCGCGAGGTCTTCGCGATTTTCGCATCGCGTGCCCACGCGATCGAAGGCCTCTCGCTCGACGAAGCGTTCATCGATTTCGGCCCCTGCGCTCTCGCGGAGGCGACGTCGCTCGCGCAAACGATTCGCGACGAAGTCTTGCGCGCAACCGGCCTCACCATCAGTGCCGGCATCGCTACCGGAAAAATGATCGCGAAAATCGCGTCCGACGCATGCAAGCCGAACGGCCTGCTCGCGGTTGCACCGGGCGACGAAGCGGTCTTTCTCGCACCGATGCCGGTGGGCCGCATCTGGGGCGTCGGCCCAAAATCCCAAGCCCGCCTCGAACTCGCAGGCATCACGACCATAGGCCACGTCGCCGCGCTCGATGACGCGCAAGCCTACCGGCACTTCGGCTCGTGGGCCAACCAAGTCCGCGCGCTCGCACGCGGCATCGATAACCGCCCGGTAGAATCGGATCGCGAAACCAAGTCGATCTCCAGCGAGGAGACCTTCGAATACGACGTCCGAGAAGAGCGCCGCTTAGCCGAAGTGTTGCGAGCGCAAGCAGCCGAGGTCGCCGAAAAGCTCGAACGCGAGGGGCTTAGCGCCTGCACCGTCGGCGTCAAAATCAAACGCGCGGATTTCCGAACGCACGGTCGTCAAACGCATCTCGCCGAACCGACGCGCGACGCGCGCCGCATCCTCAAAGCGGCGTTGTACTGTCTGCGCCGCGCCGATCTCCAAGGCGCGCCGGTCCGTCTCATCGGGCTGCGCGTCGCTTCGCTCGTGCCGGGAGAGCCGTTGCAGATTAGCTTTCTGTGAGGTGCAAGTGCCCGGGTGAGCAAGGGTGATATGGGGTTGCGGGCACGCGCGCATTTTTACATCCGTGTAAAAATGCTACTCGGTTCAGCTCCCCTCCCGCCATCCTGGCTCCGGGGAGCTCTCACACGGCCCGCAACCCCACATCACCCTCGCTCACCCGAGCACTAAACTCCAACGCGAAAGGCGAAAGGCGAAAGGCGAAAGGCGAAACGCGAAACGCGAAACGCTAGCGTGCGGCGTTAGATGTGGTCGGTGCTCCAGATGCCGTCGGCGGATGATGGAGATGCTGCGGCATCCAGCCATTTTGTTGCGGCCGCGCTTAGCGGTGCGGCCATGAAGATTGCGTCTCGGCGTTTGCGTACGGAGCCGCGTGGGAGCAGTTCGCGCGCGCCGTCGGGCGGTAACCAGCCGACGACGCGGCGCAGATCGCCTGCGGCGGCGCGTAGCAGCGCGGGAAGGAGGGCTGCGGCTTCGTCGTCGGCGGTACCGAATTCGTCGATGATGTATGCGTCGTGCTCGAGGGCGCGTACGCCCAGAGCGTATGCCGCGATGCTGCGTCCACGACGCAGGACGAGATTGGTCTCCACGCCGGCCGCATGTTCCGATCCGTGGCGGGTTCGTAAGCGGATCCAATCCCACACGAGCGGGGTGCGGAGCATCGCCCAAGGGCGGGTTCGCTCCGAAAGATTGAAGCAGCGTTGCACGCCGCTCCAATCCTGGTCGTCGAGTCGAGCGACTTCGATGCGCTTACTAGCGAGCGTGTCGGCGCGCAGCGAGATAGCGCGAGAGGGCAACTGCGTGAAGCCGAGTTCTTCGTAGAAATGCGGGCGGATGTCGGAGAAGAGGTATGCGAAGTCATCGCCGTCGTTGCGAGCGCGATCGAGGAGCATCGCGAGCATCGCGCTGGCGTAGCCTCGGCCGCGAAAGTGCTCCGGCGTAAAGACGGCTCCGATGCCTACGCCGCGTAAGCCCTGCTGCTGCCATCGGATGGTGCGCTGATAGCGCTTGAACGACGCAAGCAGCTGGGGTCCGTCGTAGAGTCCGAACGTTTTGTAGTGACGCTTGCCGTAGCCGCTCGCCGCGATTTCGAGGGTTTGCGCGATGTAAAGATCCATGTCGCGGCGACCCGCCCATAGATGGGCGCTCAAGGGAAGGACGTCTCGGGCATAGTCGGGAGGAGCGATTTCGACGAGCCGCATGGTTAGATGACGACCGTTCCCGGCAAGCGAACGGCTCGAAGTTCCTCCAAGAATTCGGGGGCGGTGACGCCTCGCGTGACGCGTCCCGAGGCCGTAACGAGCGCGCTCTTGCGAGCGCGGCGTAACGCGTAGATGAAGGCTCTGCGTTCTTGCGCGTTGTAGTGGTCGCGCGCTTTGCTGCGATGCATGTAGTAGGTGAACTTTGCCGTTCGTGCGGCGGTCGCGTCACCGACGTTATCCTTAGGCACGATGCCGTATTTGGGGCTAAACAGAAACGTATCCGGCACGTACCAGCGTGGGAACGCACCGGCGCGGGCATCTGCGATGACGACGTGATCGAACTCTAGGCCGCGCGCCGCATCGATACTGAGGATCCGGACGAAGCGCTCGTCGTCGTTCGTATCGCTGGTTTCGAGCGTACTCTCCGCTCGCAAGGCGACGCTTTCCAGCAGATCTCCGAGGGTGGCGTCCGGCATCGTCTCCAGGAGCGCGCGAAGGCGGGCGTAGAGGCTCGCGAGGACGTGTTCCTGTGCGAGCGCGCGTGCGCTGCCGGGGGCACCCGCGTGTGCGAGTCCGTCGTTCCAGACGCGCTCGATCCAGCGATCGAGCGGCTGCGTTCCGAGCGCGGCGATCCATCGGTTGCGCAGTTCGCGAAAATGCCGGACGCGGGCACGGGCGGTCTCGTTGAGGTCGCTATCTCGGTCGCCGCGCGTCACGTTCCAACCCAAACGCACGTGACGCTTCGGGTCCCAACGATTGGGACGAACCAGCGGCGCCGCGTCGCTCTCGGAGAGAAAGAGTGTCGTTTGAGCATCGCCCGGCTCGGAGCAGAGAAGCGCGAGGGTGCTGTCGCTTAAGGCCATCAGGGGATTCGAGAGCGTGCGCAGCAGCCAATCGTGGCGGAAGGGGTCCCAAGCATTCCACAGCAGCGCGATCGCGTCGAGGGCGCGAGGATCGGTGAAGACGTTGAAGTCGCCACCGATTTGGGTTGGGATGCCGCGGTCCAGAAGCGCCGATTCGTAAGCGTGCACGTCGCATACCGAGCGAAAGAGCAGCGCGATACGGTTGGCGGGCGCACCTTCGGCCAGTCGCGCCTTGACCCAATCTGCGATCGTTGCGGCTTCGAGTTGCGGCGATTTTGCGCGATGGATGTGTAACGCCGGTTCAACTGCGCGCGCATCCGGTTTTTCGTGCGAGGCGCCCAGTTGGCGCGCTGCGAGTTCCAGCGCGATCGGGGAACGTACTTGCGCGCTTAGAATAAACGTCTGCGCGGCACTCGCGAACGTCGCTTCGGGGCGGGCTCCGCGAAACGAGCCCAACGTGGAGGACGCATCGCCCGCAAAGGTCACGCCGGTCAGTTCTTTTCCGAAGACTGCGCGCAGGAGCGCGAGATCGTTTGCGCCCAGCTCCTGAGCGTCGTCTAAGCACGCGAAACCGATCTCCGCGCGCAAGGCCGTTCCGAGCGCGGGACTGTCGGCGACGAACGTCAGCGCGCGCGCCACGGCTTCGGTCGGCGTAAGGAGGCCGCTGTCGGTTAAGCGGTCGACGTACGTGCGGTAGAGCTTGGCCAGGATTTTCGATAGATCGATCTCGCGACGATGCTGCCGCGCCAACTCTTTGTCGCTAACGTCGAGCGAATCGCGATAGGTATCCTTGGTGGCATGGAGCAGTTCGGGGTGCGCGAAGTTCGGTGGTTTTGCGTAGAAGGCCGTCGCCGCGGCGAGC
>DATKQG010000075.1 GCA_035532835.1 Candidatus Dormiibacterota bacterium | reverse complement strand
GCGTCGATTTCTTCGTTCTCCGGCACGCCTTGTTCGTCCACGAAGACGGCAAAACGAATCGTCATCGCTTCGCGCATGCGGTTCGCGTCCCGAATGTCAAACAACTCAACCCGAACGCTCATCGGCCCAGGCTTCGCACGGGGCGGCGGATTTTCCGGTAAGCGAGCGAAGGCTTTCACCGGTGAATATGCAGCACGTCCATCTGGCTCACGGCCTAGCGCTGCACGAAGATCGCGTGTTGCTGGTGGCCTCCCGGTACGCCGGATACCCGGACGGCCTGTGGAATCTTCCCGGCGGGCGGCAAGAACCAAGCGAACTCCTACAAGAGACCGCTGCCCGCGAGATTTTCGAAGAGACGTCCATCCGGGCGCGCTGCGGCGACCTCGCGTACGTCAACGAAAGCTACGACCGCGACCGCCATATCATCGCCGCGATCTTTCACGTGGACGTTGAAGGCCAACACGTCCGCATTCCGACGCTGGGCGACCACGTCGTAGCCGCAGCCTGGGTCGCGCTCGATCGCATCGGCGGGCTCGCGATGGCGGAGATCGTGCGTCGTCCGTTGCTCGCGTATCTGCGAGGCGACGCCACCCGCTACTACGGTGCGGCGCAGGCGGATATCAGCGTCGATTGGGAGCCCGAAGACCGCTAGCGGCTCGGCTCACGCGCTGCTTCCCACGACTCGCGTTCGATGACGAAGGCGAGAACGTCAACCGCGCGGCCCTGAACCGTCGCTCCGTTCGGAAGAACGCCGTCGCGCTCGAAGCCGGTGCGAGCCAACACCGCTCGCGACGGCAGATTCTCGGGCACGCAATAGGCGCGCACCAGCCGCAGGTGTCCGTGGCTGAAGCTCTCATCGACGAGCGCGCCGACGGCCTCGACGGCGAACCCGTGCCCCCGCTGCTCCCGCAGCACGCTGTATCCAACCTCGGCGACGGTCGTCGATCGATCGCCGATGCGCAGCGAGACCCAGCCGACCGGGTCGGGCTCGCCTCGGCGATATATCAACCATTCGAAGCGCCCATGCGCGCCGGGTCGCATCGCCGCCGGCCGCGCCGCGACCATGCGCGCGAATTGCTCGGCATCGACATCGGGAAGATCCTGATGCTCGCGGAGATCCGGCTGTTGCAGCACGTTCCAGAGAACATTCGCATTCTTGACCGTGACCGGGACCAGGCGCAGGCGTTTCGTATCGATCGTCCGCATCGCCCCTAGCGCCCCCCGCCCGCGGAGGGAATGGAGCGAGGCCTGCAAGGAGCGGCACACCGATGACTCTCTCCAACGCTTATACGTCGACGGCGCCCGCCGAGGTGCGTTTCGAGGCGACCGTGACTTCGGCGGCATCGTATTTCTACGGGACGCACACCCACTGCACGCACGAGGAATTTACGGCCCAATCGTCCGCCGGGCCGATCGACGTCATCGACAACGTTGGGCTCGCCCCGCGCGTACCGGTGCGTTCCGGCGATCGCGTCGAGGTGCAAGGCGAAATGGTGCACGACCCGGGGAAGATGCCGATCGTTCATTGGACGCACCGAGATCCAAGCGGCAAGCATGTCGACGGCTTCATTCGGCTGCGTGGGCGCCTGTACGCATAGCGAGATGCCGCAGGGCGAGTAACTGCGGAATCGTCACAAAACGGAACCCCCGGCGTTTGAGCGCGTCGACGATCAGACGCGTGGCATCGATATCCGTACGTCGATCGCAGGTGCGTGGCGGAAGCTTCGAACCGGCGCATACGATGCCCCGATTGCCGTCGTGTAAGACGATGATCGAGCCGTCGCTCACGTGCGGAAGAATGCGGGCCGCGATGACTCGAGCGGGGGGATACTCCCAGTCTTTCGCCAGCGGGACCGACCACATGACCGGGACGTAACCCAAGCGGCGAGCCTCAGAGAGGACGGCCCAATCGCGCGCGCCGTACGGCGGACGCATCAGGTGAACGTGAGTTCCGGTCGCCGCAAAGATCGCGGCGCTCGTACGCGCCAACGTCCTGCGCACTTGTCCCGGATCCATCACGATCAAGTGGGCGTGGTTCCAGGTATGATTTCCTAGTGCGTCGCCATCGCGAACCTCGCGTCGCACCACGCTCGGGTACGCCGCAACCGCTCGTCCTACGACGAAAAAGGTCGCGTGGACGTGCTCGGATTCGAGGATGCTTAAAATGGCGTTCGTATAGGGCGGATTCGGGCCGTCATCGTAGGTAAGCGCTACCACGCGTTGATCCCGTGGGCCGCTCACCAGCGTCCGGCCGAAGATTTGGTCGGAGGGACGCTCGCTAATTTCGTAGGTAAAAAATCCCACGAGCGCGATCGCGACCAGGGCGAGCGCGCCGCGCAGGAACACACCCCGAGTCTTCGACGTCATTTTTTAGCGAAGTAGCTCGCTCGCGCGGCCGCGATTTTCGCGCGGAACGACGCCGGACCGAAGTTACGAAAATCGTTCACGACCATTTGATAGTGCGGGTCGGCCAGCGCCGTGCCTTGGAGCTTCAAAAGATCGGTCGGCTGCTGCTTTGAGAGATCGATGGTATATTGCCGCCCGGCCGTCGTCGCCCAGAACTTCGGGTCCGTGAAGGTGATCGTTCTGTCGCCTTGCTTGAAATCCACGACCTGCTTGACGTAGAGGGTGTAGTGAATGCTGGTATCGCCCCTGGGCGGCTGATTTACCAGTTGCCAAATACCGTCTTGGTCGATTCGGCCGTAAAAGAAACTCACGTCGTACATCGCTGCCGGCGGGGCCGAGATCGTAATTTGCTTGCCGTTATATCCGCGAATGCGGTACTCGAAGGTTGAAATACCCTCGACGTCTTGCATCCGGTATTCCTCTTCGTAAATCGGGGGCTTATCGTACCGGACGAGCAGATGGGTGTAGATTTCGCTTCGGGCCTTGGTCAACTTCGTGACGCGCATAAGCCGCGCGTACTCTCCGGGAATATACAGATATCCCCCGATGACGATCATCACGAGCGAAAAGACAAAGATCGCAGCGGCGGTGGGAAAACGGCGCATCAACCGGCTCTCTTACGAAATCCGCGCGGCGGCTTCCTGGTCGAGCACCGCATTAACGACCGCATCGGCCAGGGCATTCTGCTTGCGCGGGACGTGCTTGATCTCGATCCGCTCGAAATTCCGAACCAGCGCGCGGGCACGGGAATAGAGCGGTTGCAGATCGACGTGCTTCACGCGGTACTCGCCGCTCATTTGCTTTACCACCAGCTCCGAATCCATCCGCACGGCTAAGCGCTTGATCCCACGGCGCAGCCCGGCTTCGAGCCCTATGCACAAGGCGGTCCACTCCGCGACGTTGTTGGTAGCCCGTCCCAAATAGCAGCCGATCTCCTCGATGAGTTCTCCGGCTGAGGTCACGAGAACCGCCCCGCTTGCCGCGGGGCCCGGGTTTCCGCGCGAACCGCCGTCGGCAAACATGACCGCATCAAACGCGGCAAAATCGATCGGAGTAGGCATGCGGAGCGCATTTCCCCATAGCGCCCACCGTTCCCGGCATACTTTGGCGGCCAAGCGGGTAAGTAGCGGTCGGTACGCTTCGGCGCACACCGCACTCTTACGAGCCACAATAAGGATTACCGCATGTTACGAACATTGCTTTCCCGCCTCGTCCCGGCCGCGTTCGCGCTGGTCCTGATAGCGGCGCCCGCGACCGTCCTCGCTGCGTCGACGTTCTACGGCATTACCGTTCACGTTTCAACGAACAACATCAAAGTACGCAACCCGCAGAGCAAGCAAACTCTCAGCTTTGAAATTCTGCCGAAATTCGATCGGGTGTTTTCCGCCGACGGCAAGACCACGTATCAAATGCGCAAAATAAAGCCCGGGCAGTACGTGGGCATCGTGTACGATCAAAAAGCCTTAGGGATACGCCACGCCGACAAGATCTATCTCATGGATAACGAGAACGAGCGCATCGGTAAGCAGTAAGAAGTCCGGCGCTCTCCCAATAGTAGATATTACCCAAAATCGCCCGCCTAGATACCAACTATCGGGAATAGCGTTTCTATCGCAAAGGCCTCTCCCAACCAAGCAGGCGACAACCGCAGCCTACTGCGTTGTTACTTCCTGACGGCGCACAGCGACCGTGAGGGAGTGGGGAGGCTCTTTGCATGAGACGGTTTTTACCTACCCTCGTTGCCGGTCTTTTTACCCTGGGAGTGTTGGTGATTCCCAATGTGGCTCGCGCGACCGATGGATATTTCTCGGTCGGATATGGCATGAAGGCGTCAGGCATGGGGGGTGCCGCGACGGCGATGACTCAGGACACCTCTGGAGGTGCCAACAACCCCGCGAGTATGGTTTGGGTAAAAAATCGCGTCGACCTTGGAGTGACACTCTTTATGCCACGCCGGAGCGCGGCTCGCTCGGGCCTAGGCCCCGGCCTCGACGGCGCCTCGGCCAGCGGCAGCAATCTTTTTGCGATTCCTGAATTCGGCTACAACCACATGGTGAATCCCAAGCTCGCGATCGGGGTCTCCGTATACGGCAACGGCGGACTCAATACAAATTACCCTTCCGGCGCGTTCGATTGCGGGCACGGTCCCGCAAATATGCTCTGCGGCAACGGAACGCTGGGTGTCAATCTCATTCAGCTCATCGTCGCGCCGACGATTTCCATGAAGCTTGACGACAAACAATCGGTTGGCATCGCGCCCCTCTTCGGCTATCAACAGTTTGCCGCTCAGGGATTGCAGGCGTTTGCCAATACGCCTAATCTCTCGGCCGCACCAACTCTCGTGACGAACACGGGGCCGCAGGGGTCGACGGGCTTCGGAGTGCGCATCGGATACATGCGCAAGCTCTCAAACTCCATAACATTCGGCGCGGCGTACGCGACTAGAATGCACATGTCGCGTTTCACGCAGTACGGCGGGTTGTTCGCCGGCGCCGGATCGTTCGACATTCCGGAGAATTTCAGCTTAGGAATCGCCGTCGTACCCGTGCCGAAACTCACGCTTGCGATGGACTACCAACGCATTAATTACGGCGCCGTAGCGTCGGTAGGTGACCCCAGTACGAATCAATCGCAACTGGGAAGCGCGAACGGGCCGGGCTTCGGCTGGCAGGATGTGAACGTTCTTAAACTTGGAGTAGCGTACAGGGCTTCGAATCGTCTGACGCTACGAGCGGGGTACAATCATGGCAGCAATCCGATCCAGCCTCGCGACGTTACGTTCAACATCATCGCACCCGGCGTGACGACGGACCATCTCACCCTTGGCGCAACCTTTGCCCAAAAGAACGGCGGAGAGTTTACTGCCGCATTCGTTCGCGCGTTCAACAATAGCGTATCGGGGGCGTCGCTGCTACCCGCATTCATGGGCGGCGCTCCCGCCGGCAACGAGACCATCCAATTGCGAGCCGATTCTGTCGGCATTGCGTACGGGCGAACCTTCTAGCCGTCCGCTTTAGCGCTCTATCGCGCGCGCTTTTTTCGATCCATGATTTGCAAAATCATGGGCGTAAAGATCAGTTGCATCGCTAATTCCATCTTCCCGCCCGGACAGACGATCGTGTTCGGGCGGGACATGAACGAGTCGTGTAGCATCGATAAGAGATATGGAAAATCGATGCCCTTGGCCGTTCGGAAGCGAATGACGAGCATGCTCTCGTCCAACGTTGGAATCGTTCTGGCGATAAACGGGTTGGACGTGTCCACGATCGGGACGCGCTGAAAATTCACGTGCGTGCGCGAAAACTGCGGCACGATGTAGTTGACGTAATCGGGCATGCGCCGGAGGATCGTTTCAACGACGGCTTCCTGCGAATGCCCGCGGGCCGTTTTATCCCGATGGAGCTTCTGAATCCATTCTAGATTGATCGAGGGGACGACGCCCACCAGCAGATCTGCGTGGCGCGCGACGTCGATCCCGTCCGTGGCAATCGCGCCGTGCAACCCCTCGTAAAACAGGACGTCCGACCCAGCCTCGATCGTTTCCCATCGGGTAAACGTTCCAGGCGGTTGCGAGTACGGAGCGGCTTCGTTTTCGTCGTGAAGGTACTTACGCGTTTGTCCTTCACCGCGCTCGCCGTATTCGCGAAAGAGCGCTTCCAACTCGGCAAAGAGGTTGCCCTCGGGCCCGAAGTGGCTGAAATGCGGTTGGCCCGAGGATTTGGCTTCGTCCAGCAACGCGCGCATTTCGAGACGATCGTATCGATGGAAAGCGTCACCTTCAACGATTGCCGGCGTGATGCCCTCGCGCCGGAAAATCTGCGAAAACGTCGTCTTGACGGTACTCGTTCCCGCCCCCGACGAGCCGGTGATCGCGATAATAGGGTGCTTTTGCGACATGAGTTACGGATGCTCCATTCGTAGGGTACGCCGGTGCGATTTCAGCGAAACATCGTGCGCGCGTTGAACAGCGGCGCATCGAACGCGAGATCCTCGCCCCGATCGTACGCCTGGTGGTATTCGATCAGTCGCTCCACCTCCGATCGCGATCCCAAAATAACCGGAACTCGTTGGTGTAGCGCGACGGGCGCGATATCGAGCAGGCGTTCGCGTCCCGTCGTAGCCGCGCCGCCGGCCTGTTCCACGATCATCGACATCGGGTTGGCCTCGTAGAGCAGGCGCAGGCGCCCCGGCTTGCCCAGGTCCTTCGTATCGCGCGGATACATGAACAGCCCGCCGCGGACCAAGATGCGAAAGACCTCGGCAACCATCGAGGCCACCCATCGCATATTGAAGTCCTCGCCGCGCACGCCGTCTCTCCCCTGGATGCACTCGGCCACGTAGTGTCGCACGGGCGGCTCCCAGAAGCGTTCGTTCGATGCGTTGATGGCGAATTCGCGCGTGTGCTCCGGAATGCGCATCGACGGATGCGTGAGCGTATACGCGCCGATCTCACGATCGAGCGTGAAACCGTGCACGCCGGAGCCCAGCGTGATCACGATCATCGAACACGGCCCGTATAGCGCAAACCCCGCAGCGATCTGTTGGGTACCGGGCTGCAAGAAATGCTCGACCGCCGGTTCGCTCACGCCGTCGGGCGCCCGCAGGATCGAGAAAATCGTCCCGACGGTCACGTTGACGTCGAGATTCGAGGAGCCGTCCAACGGGTCGAATGCCAGTAGATAGCGACCGCGGCGATGCTCGGCCTGGATGGGATACGGTTCGTCCATTTCCTCCGACGCCATACCGCACAGCGTCCCACCCTGCTCGCACTACGCGAGCATGATATCGTTCGCGATGACGTCCAGCGCTTTTTGCTCCTCGCCTTGGACGTTGGTCGTGGTCGCAACCGCCTCGCTCGCGTTCAGGCCGCCGCGCGCGACCGCAAGGGCGATAAACTTGCACGCCGTTTGGATATCGTTCAGTAACGCCGTCAGGTGCGGGTCCGGCTGACTCGCGCGCAGTTCTTCTTCGATAATGAATTTACTGAATGTCGTGCGCCCTTTAGGCATTGCAGGTCTCCCATGAGCAACGTCAACCATCGACAATTATCGTAGTCGCGCCTCGTTCTGCGCCTGCGGGCCGAACGCATCCTTACGCTATTTGCAATGTTCGCCGCAGATCAGCATGCCGTCGCGCATGATCGGCACGACGTCGAGGAGATCGAGCTGCGCGGCGAAGGCGATGTCGGCTTGCGCGCCTACCGCGCGCAGATCTTCAGCGTGATTGCCGATAGCCAATAGCGCTAAAAGTGAGAAGCGTTCTTGCTCGAAGAGCGCTCGCGCCGCAAGGCCGGCGTCGTCGATGCGAACGTGCGGATCGTCTTCGCCCAGCGCGTGGACGATGGCGCCGGCGCAGACGAAATCCTCGAGACTGAAGCGCTCGTCCTGGCCCGCGCAAAGAAAGGCGACGCTACGGTAGCGTTGCCGCTTGAGGTGCGCGACGACCGCCGCAACGTTCACGAAGGCGGCACACAGGATGGCCGTATCCAGCCCGGCGAGGGCGGCGAAGGCTTGCGTCCCATTGGTCGTTCGAAGCACGACGCGCCGGCCTTCGACGACGCTCGTCGCGTAGTCGAACGGCGAGTTACCGCAATCGAAACCGGCGATCCGGCGATTCTCGAATTCACCCCCTAGAAGATATCCCGGCCCGCTTGCGGCCAACTCCCTTGCCTGGTCGACGCTCCGAACGGGAATGACGCCTTGCGCGCCGTTCGCAAGGGCGACGGCCACGACCGTCGTGGCTCGCAAGACGTCGATCACGACGACCGCCTCCGCCTCCCGGACCGGGTCCACGCACGTCAGCGCTACCGATAGTTCGATGATCCCCTCCTCCACGATGGCGGTTTCCTTATAAAGATGGGCGCCATCTGCAAATCTGATAACGGGCGCTAGGCTCCGTCTTTACAGGCGTTCCGCGCCATTTCTGCAGTCTTGCCGCCGAATGGCGCGTCTCCCCTTGTAGGACTTTCGTCGGAGCATCTCTCAACCTTAAGCGAGCTTAAACCTGTCTCGAAGGAGAGATAACGAGATGTGCGAGCCACGCCGAAGTATCGCGGCAGCTATTTTCACGCTGTTATGCATGGGTATTGCCTCAGCGTCGACCACCGTCGTCCACGACACGACGCTGGTTCCGTATACCGTCGTCAACGGAACCATTCCCCGCTCGTTGACGGGCGTTCCCGGCAACCCGGCAACGGGGCTCGCGATCGTCAAAAATCGCAAATTGGGCAATTGCATCGCGTGCCACAGCATGCCGATCGCGAAGGAGGCCTTCCCCGGTAACGTCGGACCCAACCTCAAGGGCGTTGGAGGCTACCTCAGCGTAGCGCAGCTGCGTTTGCGCATCGTCAACGCCAAGCTCATCAACCCGGATACGATTATGCCCGCGTATTACCGGGTCGCCGGCCTCACGGACGTCGCCAAGAAGTTCGTCGGCAAGCCGATCTTGACCGCGCAGCAGGTCGAGGACGTCGTCGCATACCTTTCCACCCTGAAATAAATAATGGAGCAATCGGAGATATCCATGCAGATTCCCAGCCAACCCACCCGCCGGCAAGCGCTCGCCGCCGGCGGCACCGCACTGCTCGCCGCCATCGCCGCGAGTGCGCTCCCGCTTCCCGCCTTCGCGACCCCGGCCGACGTCCAGAAGTGGCTCGCGCAGCAGGCGCCGGGCACTCCGACGCCGGGCAAGGTCACGATCGGTGCCCCGGATATTGCTGAAAACGGCAATACCGTGCCGATCACGATCACGGTCGATAGCCCGATGACCGCGCAAAACTACGTCAAAAAAATCGTCGTCGCGGCCGACGGCAACCCCTTACCGGGGGTCGCAACCTTCGACCTCTCGCCGATTAACGGACAGGCGAACGTCCAGTTCCGCATGCGTTTGGCTCAGACCCAGACCGTGACGGCGATCGCCGTCATGAACGACGGATCGCTCTGGAGCGCTTCGAAGCCCATCAAGGTCACCATCGGCGGGTGCGGCGGGTGATAGCTTCCCGCTCTTTCGCCGCGATTGCGGCCCTTCTCGCGTTGATTGCGACGCCCGGCATCGCGCACGCCCAAACCGCCGCACCGGCAAAAACCGCGAAGAAGCCCGCGCGTCGCCTGCGCGTTGACGGCTACGTTCGACAGTACTACTTCACCAAGCAGCAGGCCAGCAACACGGCGGCGGCCGGGGTGAAATCGCTGCCGCAAAACCAAGCGGCCACGAATACCGGCATTCTGGTCCGCGCGACGTACGATCTTACTTCGCACTTTTCCGCAACGGCCGGATACTACGGCGTCGACGCGTTCAACGCGAACGGGCCTTGTTCGCACGCGCCGAACTACGCCATCGGCGGCGCCTGCACGCCGGCGATGCAAGCCAAAATCGACAACACGCTACCGGGCTTCGGCCTGAGCACGCTGGGCGAGGCGTATCTGCGTTATCACACCGCAAAAGTCAACATCGCGGTCGGCAATCAGAAGATCAATACGCCCTGGGCCCAACCAATCGACGGCCGAATGAAGCCGAACTTCTTTCAGGGGCTCTCGAGTAACTTCGCATTCGCCCCGAACCTTTCGCTCACCGTCGATCGGATCGTTCGGTTCGAGAGCCGCACGAGCAGCTCGTTCTTGCCAACGACGTTCGTGACCAAGCCCACGCAATTCGTGTCGGGCGCGCTCTATACGGCGTTGAAGTACTCCGGCAAGCATCGCCCGGTAACGGGGATGATCGGGCTCTATAATTTCTACAACATCGCCAATCTCGTCGATGCCGAAGGCCGCACCGCCCTCGGTTCGAAATCGCGTTTCGCGCCGTATCTGCAGGCGCAGTACATTCGCGAACGCAACGCCGGTCTTTCGTACGCGGGGCTAGTCGATAATTCGACGCTAGGATTCGCCATCGGCGCAACTGCGGCGAAGAACGTCACGTTCAGCTATGCCATCGACGACGCGCCTTGGCGCTCGACCACGGTGACGGCCGCGAGCCTGGCCGCGGCGACCGCATCGCACGTCTTTCTTCCCACCGGCGGCTCTCCGGCAATCAAAGCCAACGGTAACGGCACCTACACGCTGTACTACGGCGGCATCGCATCTCCGTACACCGGCGCCTATGCGGGCGACGGGCTTTTTACGTCGATTCCGACCGCCAGCATGGCGCAGCGTCAAAGCGCCGGCGCATCGTCGAAAGCGACGATCAACTACCATAGCAACAATCGGCGCTTGCAGACGCAGCTTGCGTTCGCGCAATTCAACTTCACGAACGGCGCCGGTGCCGAAAAATCCCACGCATCGCTCTTGCAAGCGACCTACTATTTTGGGAAACCCAAGGGCAAAAGCTTCGACGGCTTCTCTATAGAGGACCGTTACATCGAGCGCACTCAAACCGACGTCGCGCGGTTCGGTGGCGTGCCGCTGCTCATTTACAACCGTTTACAGCTCCAATATTCATTCTAAAAACGAGGTCGATTTCCATGGATCAAAGCGTACAGAGCCGCCTACTCGTCCCAAGCACCGCCAAGAAGGGCGACATTATCGAAATCAAGACGTTGATTTCGCACCCGATGCTCTCGGGATTTACCAAGGATTCGAGCGGGAAAACCATTCCGCGCGACATCATCAACACGTTCACGTGCACGTTTAACGGGCAACAGGTCTTCAAGATGGACCTGAATCCCGCTATTTCGGCAAACCCCTTCATCTCGTTTCCGGTGCGCGTCGATCAGAGCGGAACCTTCGAGTTCACCTGGATCGACGATAACGGAAAAACGTACAAGAACACGGCCCAGATCACCGTCTCGTAGCTGCACGGAGAAAATCGCTCATGCGCTTACGCCCATCACCGCTGGTCATCATCGCCACGCTCGCACTCGGCGTCCTGTTTCTCAAGCCCGTGCTGGTGACGTCGCAGACGACGACGCCGGCACCGCTCTCTGCATATCAGGTAGGCAAGGAAAAATCCGGCTTCATCTATCTCGATGCGCCGTTGCGCGCCATGCAAAACGACGACTTTAGCAACCCGGGATATCTCTGGGTTCAAAAGGGTCAGGCCCTATGGTCGACGGCCGACGGAACCAATGGCAAGTCGTGCCAAACCTGCCATAGCGCCGCCGAAACGTCCATGCGCGGCGTGGGTGCGCGCTACCCGGCGTACGATCCGAAATCCGGTAAGGTCATCGATCTGGAACAGCGCATCAACGAGATGCGCGTCGACATGATGGGCGCAAAGCCGTACAAGTGGGAGTCGCCCCAGCTCTTGGCGCTGACGACGTATGTGAAGCTTCAATCGCGCGGAATGCCGGTCGACGTCACGACGACGGGCCCGGCGCATGCGGCGTGGGTTGCCGGAAAGACGTTCTACGACACGCCGCGCGGGCAACTCGGCGTATCGTGCCAGATGTGTCACGTTCAGCATGCCGGGGATCAACTTCGCTCCGATACGCTGAGCCAAGGCCAGACTAACGGCTTCCCGACGTATCGACTGAAATGGCAAGCAGTCGGCTCGGTACAACGCCGCTTCCGCGGATGCAACGCCAAAGTCCGCGCACAGCCGCTTCCCTTTGGCAGCCAACAGTATGTCGATCTAGAACTCTACGTCGCCTCGCGCGGCCAGGGCCTACCCATCGAAACCCCATCTGTCAGAAGGTAACCATGCTCACCAGACGTGACTTCGTTCAAGTAACTGCGGCCGCAGCCGCCGCGCTCGGCCCGGGGGTATCCCTGGCCAGCGCGGCAGCCACGCAGAAGATCACCCAGGCCGACCTGCTGCGTTTCGATCCGGTCGGAAAGATCACGCTTCTCCATTTCACCGACATCCACGCGCAGTTGATGCCGATCTATTTCCGCGAACCCGCGGTGAACATCGGCGTCGGAGCCGATGCCGGAGTGCCGCCGCACCTCGTCGGCGACGCATTTCTAAAATACTTCGGAATCGCCCCGGAAACATCGTCGGCCTACGCGCTGACGATGGAGGACTACGTCGCGCTTGCGAAATCGTACGGGCGCCTCGGCGGCCTCGATCGCATGGCGACGCTGATCGATGCGATTCGGGCCGAGCGGCCCGGACAGACGCTGCTCCTAGACGGCGGCGACAGTTGGCAAGGCTCGTACACGTCGCTCAAGGAGCGCGGCGCCGACATGGTCCGCGCCATGAACCAACTCGGCGTCGAGGCGATGACCGGGCACTGGGAGTTCACCTACGGTACCGCGCGCGTCAAAGAATTGAAAGCGCGGTTAAAGTTCCCGTTTCTAGCCGGTAACATTCAAGACTCCACATGGGGCGACTGGGCGTTCGAAAGCACGAAGGTGTTCGAGCGCAGCGGCGTGCAGATCGCCGTTATCGGCCAGGCGTTCCCGTACACGCCGATCTCGAACCCGGCCTGGATGATTCCCGAGTGGACGTTCGGCATTCACGAGAAACACGTTCAAGAGGAAGTCACCAAAGCGCGCGCCGCGGGCGCGCAAGTCGTGGTGCTGCTGAGCCATAACGGCTTCGACGTCGACAAAAAGATGGCGGCGCGCGTGAAGGGCATCGACATCATCCTGAGCGGCCACACCCACGATGCGGTGCCGCGCCCGACGATGGTCGGCAAAACGATGATCATCGCATCCGGCTCGCACGGCAAGTTCCTCTCGCGTCTCGATTTGGACGTCCGTAACGGCGCCATCGTCGACTACCGGTACCGTCTGATCCCGATCTTTAGCGACGCGATCGCGCCGCAGCCCGCGATGGCCAAACTCATCGCGGATATCCGCGCACCGTATCAAGCCGACCTTACCAAGACGCTCGGGCATACGGAGAGTTTGCTCTATCGCCGCGGCAACTTTAACGGCACGTTCGACGATCTGATCTGCGCGGCGTTGCTGCGCGAACGCGACGCCGAGATTTCGCTCTCGCCGGGCTTCCGCTGGGGCATCAGCCTTCTGCCGGGCCAGCCGATCATGCTCGAAGATCTCTACTCGCAGACGGCGATCACGTATCCGCAGGCGTACCGCAACACGATGACCGGCGCACAACTCAAGTCGGTCTTCGAAGACGTCGCCGATAATATCTTCAATCCAGATCCCTACTATCAGCAAGGTGGTGACATGGTTCGCGTCGGCGGCATGTCTTATGCGATCGACATATCGAAACCGCAAGGACAGCGCATCAGCGACATGACGCTTCTGCGCAACGGCGAGAAAGTGGAAGCCTCAAAGAGTTACACCGTCTCGGGCTGGGCCTCGATCAACCAGAACACGCAGGGCCCGGCCATCTACGACGTCGTCCAGAAATATATCGAGGACGAGAAAGTGATCCGCATTCCCGACCGGCAAGCGGTCACCGTCACCGGAGCCGATCCAACCGGCATCGCTACTTCCTAACAGCCTTCGGAGCAGCACCTTGAACCACGACGAACAGAACAACCCGCCTAAAAAGATAGGCCGCCTGGGATTTCTCACCAAGGGCGCCACGACGATCGCCGGAGCGGCGCTCGCAAGTGCGGTGCCCGCGGCGGCGGCCGGCGATACCAACCCCTTTGCGCCCCGTTCGCCGGGAATGGACGAACTCGGCGAGACGGTCATCGCGCACCCGTATGGGATGCCGATCAAGTACGAAGCGAGCGTCATCCGCAGAAACGTTCCATTTCTTACCGCGACCGAAGAGTCGTCGGTCAGTTTTACGCCGTTACAGGACCTCGACGGCATCATTACGCCGAACGGGCTGTGCTTCGTGCGAGACCACGGCGGCACGCCGATCATCGACCCGGCGGAGCATCGCTTGATGATCGACGGGTTGGTCGATCGTCCGTTGGTCTTTACGATGGAAGAATTGAAAAGGTATCCATCCGAGAGCCACATCCACTTCACGGAGTGCCCGGCTAACGGCGGCATGGAGTGGCGCGGAGCGCAGTTGCAAAGCCTGCAGTTCACCCACGGTATGGTGCACTGTTGCGAGTGGACCGGCGTCAAGCTCTCGGTTCTCATGAAAGAAGCGGGCGTAAAGCCGCAGGCTAAATGGATGCTCGCCGAAGGTGCCGATGCGGCAGCGATGACGCGCAGCATTCCGGTCTGGAAAGCGCTCGACGACGTGATGGTGGTGTGGTCGCAAAACGGCGAGCGCCTCCGCGCCTCCAACGGCTATCCGGTGCGACTGATCGTTCCGGGCTGGCAGGGCAACGTCAACGTGAAGTGGCTCCGCCGATTGAAGTTCGGCGAGGAACCATGGATGACGCGCGAAGAGACTTCGAAGTATACGGACCTCCTTGCCGACGGCAAGGCGCGCCAATTCGCCTGGATCATCGAAACGAAGTCCGTCATCACCAGCCCGTGCCCGGAAAACCCCATGAAGGGCAAGGGCTTCACCGAAGTGACCGGCCTTGCGTGGTCGGGACGCGGCAAGATCAAACGCGTTGACGTATCGACTGACGGCGGCATCAACTGGCATCCGGCCAAACTCCAAGAACCCATCCTATCCAAGTGCCTGACGCGCTTCCGCTTCCCTTGGGAATGGCACGGCACCGACGCGCTCCTGCAGAGCCGAGCGGTCGACGAGACCGGCTACGTGCAGCCCACCCTCACGCAGCTGCGCGCGGTCCGCGGAACGAACGCGATCTACAACGATAACGCCATTCAAACGTGGCACGTCAACCCCGATGGAAAGGTCGACAATGTTCAAGTTTCCTAAGGCCACCATCCCGCTGCTTTTGGTAGTGGCGCTTGCGGGCGCGTTCGTTATCGCCGACGCACAGTCATATCCATCGCACTACGGCTTCGGAACGCCCGCGACGGTCGCGCAGCAAAAAGCTTGGAATGACGACGTCAATGGATTGACCGGCGCCGGGCTTCCACCCGGGCACGGCTCCGTTGCCGACGGACAGAATCTGTATGAAGCCAAATGCGCCGTCTGTCACGGCGACTTCGGCGAAGGCGAGAATCGCTACCCCGTTTTGGCGGGTGGTAACGGCACCCTCACCTCGGCGCGCCCGGTAAAGACGGTCGGAAGTTACTGGCCGTATGCGCCGACGCTATACGATTACATTCGTCGCGCGATGCCCTTCAACGCCCCGGGTTCGCTCACGAACGATCAAGTCTATGCGATCTCGGCGTATGTCTTGAACCTGAACAATCTCGTGCCGGCCAACGCGGTGCTCGACGCAAAAACGCTCGCGGCCATCAAAATGCCGAATCGCAACGGCTTCATCAACGAGCACCTCAAACCGGACGTGCACGCGGTTGCCTGCATGACGAATTGCAAAAAGAGCGTGACGATTACGAGCAATCTCGCCCGAACGCTCGGCATCACGCCCAACGAAACCGGCAGCACTCCCGACGAGCGCATCATTACCGGCAGCGGTCCGAGCGCGGACGCGGGCTCTTCGGCAGCGCCGGCGGGCGGCTCGGCAAAACACGTGGCCTCGGCACCGGTCGCGTTCTCGCAGATCGAACCGATCGTCGCGCAGCGCTGCGCGGTCTGCCACGCGGCACATCCCACCGAAGCCGGTTTCTCGTCGGCTCCGATGGGCATCATGCTCGACACGCCGGCGCGCATCGCGGCACTAGCCTCGAGGATCAAACAGCAAGCGGTCACGAGCCATACGATGCCGATCGGGAACATGACCGGCATGACCGACAATGAGCGTGCGCTTCTGGGCAAGTGGATCGATCAAGGAGCCAAGATTCATTGAGCCCGTTGACCCTGCAGGTAGGGTTCTCGGCGGCTTTTCTCGCCGGGATCGTCAGCTTCGCATCCCCATGTATTCTGCCGATCGTGCCGGCCTATCTCTCGTTCCTGGCCGGTGTATCGTTCGACGAGCTTGCAACCACCGACCAGAATACGGCGTCGCGCCGCCGTATTCTGGCCGCGGCTGCGGCCTTCTGCGCGGGGTTCGTCACGGTTTTCGTGCTGCTGGGCGCTTCCGCCAGCGTTGTGGGGCGCTTGGTGGCGGACGAAGCCGGTATCATCGCAAAGGTCTCAGGCATCCTGATCGTGATACTCGGCCTGCACTATTTGGGCTTGTTTCGGCTGCCGTGGCTCGATCGTGACGTACGCTTCCATCCGCTGATGAAAAAGAGCGGCCCGATCGGCGCCTACGTCATCGGACTGGCGTTTGCTTTCGGATGGACCCCGTGCGTGGGCCCGATCCTGGCAACGATCCTCGTCATCGCCGGAAACAGCCACGATCTCGGGCACGGCATCGCCCTGCTCACCGCATATGGGCTCGGCATCGCCATCCCGTTTTTGGCCGCCGCCCTTGCCTTTGGAACTTTTTCTAAGCTTTTCATCGTCATTAAACAGCATATGCGCGCCATCGAAATCACATCGGGTGTTCTGCTCGTAGCTACCGGCACGCTGATCGCCATCGGGTCGATCGCGAACGTCAGCGGCTGGTTGCTCAACACCTTCCCCTTCCTAGCGAACGGTGGTTGAAAGGAGCCTCGCATGCGTAGATTTGTCGTAACGATCGTAGCGGCGCTCGCGGTCGCGCTTTCGCTGGGCGCCTGCCCCGCGCTCGCGCAGACCACAGGTAGCGATGCCGGCTACGTCCCGCCCTCATTCGATCATCCTCGCAAAGTCGTCCTGAGCCTCTCCGAAAACGAGCCCGCCCGCGTGAACGAAGTAATCGGCAACGTCGGCAACGTGCAGCGTTACTACGGCGCGGACGACGTTAAAATCGCCTTGGTCGTGTACGGGCCCGGCATCCATTCCGTGCTCAAAGGCTCCCCGGTTGCCGAACGCATCGAGGGGCTCGTCGCGATCGGCGTCGAGGTTCTCGCGTGCAAGAACACCCTCGACACGATCCACAAAACTGCGGCCGATCTTCTCCCCGGCGTCACCCTGGTGCCAAGCGGGATTCCGGCGATTATCGAGCGCGAAGCGCAAGGCTGGTACTATGTCCGTCCGTAGACTCTGGCTGGGCCTGGCTCTGGCGTTCGTTGCGCTGACGCTCGGGTCGTACGCCACCGCCCGCGCGGACCAGTTGGTGATGTTCGAACAGGTCGGGTGCCCGTACTGCGCGGCTTGGAACCGGGATATCGGGCCTTCGTATAACTCGACCGACGAAGGAAAGCACGCACCCCTGCGGCGCGTGGATTTGCACGCACCGCGCCCGGCCGATCTTCAGAGTATCAAAGGCGTGATCTACACGCCCACGTTCGTCCTCATGCACTGCGGTAACGAAGTAGCTCGCATTACCGGTTACAGCGGCGCCGAACTGTTCTGGGAGCTGCTCGACGTGGACATGCAGAAGCTGCGGGCCGAGCCGCCCTGTAAGGGCTAAAATACCGCCCATCACAAAGCCTGATGCCCGCTCGCCAGAACTCCTATGCATCGGGTAGAACCATTGCGACTGTTCCTGCATCTTGCGGACAGAGGAGAGTATAGAGATGACGACCACGACGACGGCAGAGCGCCCGCTCGCGACACCGGCTAACACGCACTTTCCCATCCTGATCCTGGGCGGAGGCACCGCGGGAATCTGCGTTGCCGCTCAGCTCCGAAACCGCGGTACGCAGGGCATCGCCATCGTCGAACCCTCGCAAGAGCATTACTATCAGCCGCTTTGGACCCTCGTGGGCGGCGGCGTCCTATCGGCTTCCGAGACCGTCCGCAAAGAGGCCGATTTTATCCCCTCCGGTGTGACGTGGATCCAGAACCGTGCCACCTCCATCGACCCGAATGAAAACGCGGTGACCCTCGGCGACGGCACCCGCTTGACGTACGACTACCTCGTGGTCGCGTGCGGCCTGCAACTCGATTGGAACCGGGTTACCGGCCTCTGCGAAACCCTCGGCAGCAACGGCGTCTCCAGCAACTACGATATCGAACTCGCCCCTAAAACGTGGGAGTACATCAAAAACTTCAAGGGTGGCCGAGCCCTCTTCACGTTCCCGGCCGGGCCGATCAAATGCGCGGGCGCACCGCAGAAAATCATGTATCTCGCGGCAGACTATTTCAGGAAGCACGGCATTCAAGCGGAGATCTTCTACGCGACGGCGGGCCCCGCGATCTTCGGCGTGAAGCATTACCAAGCGCCGCTCAACAAGGTTGTCGCGCGTTACGGTATCCACACGATGTTCAACCACAATTTAGTCGCCGTCGATGGAGCGAAACACGAGGCGACCTTCGAAATCGTCAACGATCCGGACAAAACTCGCGTCACGGTACCGTTCGATTTCATTCACGTGACGCCACCGCAGAGCGCGCCGGATTTCATCAAAACGAACGACCTGCTGGCCCAGCCGGACGGCCCAACCAAAGGGTATCTGCGCGTCGATCAACATACGATGCAGAATCCGGATTTCCCAAATATTTTTGCGCTCGGCGACGCCGGGAGTACGACCAACTCCAAAACCGGCGCTGCGGTTCGCAGGCAGGCGCCCGTCGTGGTTGAGAATCTGCTCGCCCAGATGCACCATCATCCCCTCAAGGCGCGCTACAATGGCTATGCGTCGTGCCCCCTCATTACCGGATACGGCAAGCTGATTTTGGCCGAATTCGATTACGATGGAAATCCGACGCCGTCGATCCCGATGATCGACACCACAAAGGAACGCTGGAGCATGTATATGCTCAAACTCCACGCCCTGCCATGGATGTACTGGAACCTCATGATGAAGGGCAAAGCCTAGGAGCTCCCATGTATTTCAAACAGTTTTATCTCGGCTGCCTCTCGCACGCATCGTATCTCATCGGATCCGGTGGGCACGGGGTGGTGATCGATCCGCAGCGCGACGTCGATCAGTACGTCGACGAAGCCAAGGCGCAAGGATTGACGATCGATTACGTGATCGAAACGCATCTCCACGCCGACTTCGTGAGCGGGCACAAGGAGCTCGCCGAGCGCACCGGCGCGAAAATCGTCATGAGCCACCGCGCCGGGGCGCGCTTCGAACACGTCGCCGTCAGCGACGGCGACACGTTGGACGCAGGTTCCCTGCGCATGCATTTTCTCGAGACGCCGGGGCATACGCCGGAGGCGATCTCCATTTTGATGGAAGACCGATCCGACGCGTCGGCTCCTAAGAGACTCTTCACGGGCGATACGCTCTTCATCGGCGATGTCGGTCGCCCGGATCTGTCGGGATCCAGGGGCTTTACGGCCGAACAGATGGCCGGGCTCCTCTACGACTCGTTACACCAGAAGCTGCTAACGCTCGACGACTCGGTCGAAGTCTATCCGGCGCACGGCGCGGGTTCGCTGTGCGGGCGCAATATGTCGCAGGAAACGTGGTCGACAATCGGTGCGCAACGTATGGAGAACTATGCGCTCAAGCCGATGAGCAAGGACGACTTCATCGGAATGATGACCACCGGCCTGCCCGAAGCACCGACATACTTTTCGAAGGACGTTGCGCTCAACCGCGAGGGCGCGCCGGCGCTCGGCGCGCTGCCCGCGCTCCGTAAACTTTCGCCGGAAGAGGTGATGGCGCAATGGAACCGCGGAGCGTTGCTGCTCGACGTTCGCCCCTCCGAAATCTATGGACCCATGCATATCCCGGGATCGCTCAACATCGGCTTGGACGGCCAGTTCGCATCGTGGGCCGGGACCATGATCGAATTCGATCGACCGCTGATCCTCGTTGCCGAGAGCGACGAATCGATGGAGCAAGCCCTGACGCGGCTCGCCCGGGTAGGATTTACCTCGGTCGTGGGCGGCCTCGACGGCGGATTCCACGCATGGAAAGATGCGGGGTTACCTACCGCCGGCACCCTTCAACTACCGATCGACGACTTCTACAAGCTCGTGGCGACTTCGAAGGAACCGCTGCATCTACTCGACGTGCGCCGCCCCGCGGAATTCGCGACGGGTACGGTTGCAGGCGCAGAATCCGTGCCTTTAGCGGAGATCATGCGGCACATTCCGCACCTCGATCGCGATGCGACGACGTATGTGATATGCGGGAGCGGCTACCGTTCGAGCATTGCGACGTCGATTCTTGAATCGGCGGGATTCGCCAACCTCATCAACGTTGACGGCGGCATGAACGCGTACAATGCAGCCGGCTATCCGACGGTCGTGCCTGCGGGGGTTTAATCCCTACGATTCGATCGGCAGACCTGATTGGGCCCAGCGCAGTATTCCGCCGGCCATATTGATGACGGCGTGCCCCTTGCCTCGAGCTTTCTCGATCACCGTGCACGCCTTCTCACTACGGCGCCCCGAACGACACATGCAGATAATGTCGCGGTCCGCCGGGATCTCGCTTAAACGGGCCTGCAACTGCCCTAGCGGAATCCATACGGCTCCGCCGACATGCCCTTCTTCCCATTCGTCGCGTTCTCGGACATCGAGCAAGAACGCGCCGTTTTTTATGCGTGCGGGAACGTCGCGTGGTTCGATTTCAGGCGTCATAATGCGTGGAGATCCTTTCGGTCGCTATTTAACATTGATCGGAATGATATGCAGCGCGCTCAGGCCCGTGAACGCACCGACGGCCATAACGAATACTGCGAAGATCGTTTTTAACAAGCGGTGATCCAGACTCTTCGCGAGCTTAGCTCCCAAGGCATTCCCGGCGAAGCCGCCCGCGAATAACAGGAGTGCGACAAACCAAGCGATCGGCGCGTGCCCGAAACGCGACCCGAGGGCGACGACCGTATTCACGAAGATTACGAAGAGCGAGGTCGCGATCGCGTTACGCATCGAGAAGCCCAGTGCGAATACCAGCGCGGGTACGATGAGAAATCCACCGCCGACGCCGAGGAACCCCGTGAGGAATCCGAGCACCGCGCCGACGACCGCCACCATCAGCCAATGCGGTTTCGCACCCTCGACGTGGTCCGGAAGGCGTATGAACAGCATCGCGAACGCCGATACGAACATGAAACCGGCGAAGAGCAAGAGCAAGAGCTCGCCCGAGACGTGGCCTGCAAGAATCGAACCCGGAATATTTCCGATAACGCCCAGCAGCCCGACGATCAACCCGCTCCCGAACCGCACGTTGGTACGCTGCGCGAGAAAGCCTTGGGCGGCGATCCCGCCCACGACGACGAGCGACGTGCCGATCGCTTCATGTACCGACTCGCCGATTAAGTACACCAGTACGGGAAGCGTGATGATCGATCCGCCGCCGCCGGTGAGGCCGAGCGCGAATCCGATCGCGGCCCCATAGATGAGGTCTAGGAGCACGTTTGATAGGTTCACCCGAGATCGCTCGCGCGCTCGATAGCTCCACGTGCCGACCGCCGGACATACACCCGGTAGATCAACGACCCAACGAGGAACGTCGCGACGAAGACGATGGCGTCAGGTGCCAGTCGCGTCAAGGCGACGATGCCGGGCCCCGGGCAGTAGCCCGTCATGCCCCAGCCGACGCCGAACAGCGCCGCGCCGCCGAGGAGCGGGACGTCGATGCGCTCGGGCGCAATGCGTTCGAAGGATGCGTCGTACAGCGGCTTTGCACGGCGCCGAACTAACGGGAAAGCAATCGCCGTGACCGCGACGGCTCCTCCGAGTACGAACAGCAGGCTCGCATCCCAGCGGCCCGCCACGTTGAGAAATCCAAGGACCTTCGACGGCAGATCCATTCCGGAGATGGACAGGCCCAGGCCGAAGAGCAGGCCGCACAAGACTGCGCTCAAGCGTTTCATGGAAGCGGCACCCCCCCAAGATGGTGAATGACGAAGACGGTCGCGATTCCGGTAACCAGGAAGGTCGCGACCGCGGCCAGCGAGCTGGCGGATTTGCGGCCCAAGCCGCAGACGCCGTGGCCGCTGGTGCAGCCATGACTGATGCAGGTCCCAAGACCGACCAGCACGCCCCCGACCGCCACTAGCGGCAGCGGCGCCCCGAGCGCGTCGGGTTTACCGGCAAAAAGGGCCCAGAGAACGCCGCCGGCCAGCAAGCCGATAATGAACAGCAGGTCCATTCCGCGGTCGTCTTCACCAAAAACGGCACCGCGCAGGATGCCGCTGATGCCGGCATACCGCCCTGAAAACAGCAAATAGAGCGTGGCTGCCAGACCGATGAAAACGCCGCCTATGACGGCGGAGATCGGCGTAAAATCGTGCATAAACCCTCCCCTTGAAGGTTGGGACTACGGCACCTCTGCGCGTGAATCATGTATGCGCCCATCAGGCCTGGCCATAGGCGGTATCACCGTTATTAGGGCAATACCCCAGGGGGCGGCACGGGCGATACGCCGGCGGCAAACACGCGGCTTCCGCGAACGTCGCTAGAAGCCAGCTCGCTCAATGCCGCTACCTCGATGCTCCCGGCGGCCACCAAGCGATTCGCCTGGCGTAACCGAGCGCGGTCGAGCGCGTTACGAACGCTGCGGGCATTTGCGAAATTCGGCTGCTGCATGCGCAATTCCAGGTATTGGGCAAACGCCGTGCGCGCGTCTTCGGAGAAATGGTACTGCTGGCCGGCCAACATCATATCGGCGATCGCGAGCAATTCTTGCGCCCCATAGTCGGGGAAATCGATGTGGTGCGCGATCCGGGAGCGCATTCCGGGATTGCTCGTGAAGAACGTCTCCATCCGGTCCGCGTATCCGGCCAGGATGACGACAAGATCGTCGCGTTCGTTCTCCATCACCTGGAGCAAAATCTCGATCGCTTCTTGCCCGTAGTCGCGCTCGTTTTCGGGCCGGTAGAGATAGTACGCCTCGTCGATAAAGAGCAGGCCGCCCTTGGCACGCTTGAGCAATTCTCGCGTCTTGGGCGCCGTATGCCCGATGAATTGCCCGACCAGATCGTCGCGCGTTACGGCGATGACCGTCGGGCGGCGAATGTAGCCGAGGTTGTGCAGGATCTCCGCCATCCGCATCGCTACCGTCGTCTTACCGGTCCCGGGCGAGCCGGTAAAGCTCATGTGCAGCGGCGGCGCTTCCGCACTGAGGCCGTGCTCGCGGCGGACGCGGTCCACCACGAGCAGCGAAGCGATTTCGCGAATGCGTCGCTTTACCGGCGCGAGCCCGACCAGTTCCCGATCCAGACGCGCGATGACCTCATCGACGTTCGCCAAGCGAAACATCTCGGTGAGGTCGATGCGTTCGGCCGGATCATTCGGGGCGATAGCGCGATCCTTTCGGACGATCGAGGGCGTACGAGCGCAGCGTGTAGCGTTGAATGCGATCGGTTGAGGTCGTGCGCTCTAATGCGAAGCCCGGTTCGTCGCTCGGACGATTCACGATAAAACTCAGCGCGAGCGTCTGGCGCCCGAGGCTCCGATCGAAGGCATTGATTTTAATGTACTCGTTTCCGAAGTCTTGCCGAGCTTTACCCAGTTCCGCCATGATCTTTTCGGAGTTGCGTTCGTCGAACATCGGCTGACCGTACATCTCCCAATACACGTTGCGGGGATGCGGGTCGTCGGTGTGCTCGATCGAGATCGGCCATTCGTTCGCGAGCGCGTAATCGATCTGCGCGCGAATCTCGTCGTCGGTGAGCGGTGGGAGATACGAAAACGTTCCCTGCGTGAGATGCATGCTGGAGCTCCGTTCTAATAACTTGGCGTCGCAAGGACGTCCGGCGTATCGGTGGAGGTGTATTCGAAGCTGATGTCTTTCCAGACTTGCAGCGCTCGCTCGAGCGGCTTGCAACGGCGCCCGGCGCGTTCGAGCACTTCTTGCCCCTCGGCGAGGACGTCGCGGCCTTCGTTGCGCGCTTTGATCATCGCTTCGACGGCGACGCGGTTCGCGGTGGCACCCGCGGCGATGCCGTCGGGGTGGCCGATGGTCCCGCCGCCGAATTGCAGCACCACGTCCTCGCCCAAGAGGTGCAGCAACTGGGGCATTTGCCCCGCATGGATGCCGCCGGATGCGACCGGCATCACGCCGGGCATGCTGAGCCAATCCTGGTCGAAGTAGATGCCGTGCAGCAAGTTGCGCTCGACGTGGTCCAGACGCAGCGAATCGTAATAGCCCGCCACGTTATGCGGATCGCCCTCGAGTTTGCCGACGACCGTGCCGGCGTGAATGTGATCGACACCCATCAGGCGCACCCATTTGCAGATCACGCGGAAATTGACGCCATGCGTCTTCTGCCGCGTATAGGTGGAGTGCCCGGCACGATGCAGATGCAGGATCACGCTGTTCTTGCGGGCCCATTTGGCCATCGACTGAATGGCGGTGTATCCGATCGTCAAATCGATCATCACGATCGGCGAACCGATCTCTTTGGCGAAATCGGCACGCTCGTACATGCTCTCCATATCGCCCGCGGTGACGTTCATGTAGTGGCCCTTGATCTCACCGGTCTCGGCTTGCGCGCGTTCGACGGCTTCCTGGCAATACAAGAAGCGGTCGCGCCACCGCATGAAGGGTTGCGAATTGATGTTCTCGTCGTCTTTGACGAAATCGAGGCCGCCGCGCAACGCCTCGTACACCACGCGACCGTAATTGCGCGCCGAAAGCCCGAGCTTCGGTTTCGTCGTCGCGCCCAATAATGGGCGACCGTATTTGTTGAGAATCTCGCGCTCCGTAACGATGCCGTGCGCCGGACCTTGAAAGGTTTTGATATACACGTCGGGGATGCGCATGTCTTCCAGGCGCAACGATTTGAGCGCCTTGAATCCAAACACGTTGCCGATGATCGACGAGGTAAGATTCGCGATCGAGTTCTCTTCGAACAGATCGATATCGTAGGCGATATAGGCGATGTACTGGTCGGTACCCGGAACCGGATCGACGCGATAGCACTTTGCCTGGTAATGCTCGTACGTCGTGAGCCGGTCGGTCCAAACGACCGTCCAAGTCGCCGTTGAGGATTCACCGGCCACTGCCGCAGAGGCTTCGATCGGGTCGACGCCTTCCTGCGGTACCAGCCGGAACGCGCAGAGGACGTCGGTGGATTTGGGCTCGTAATCGGGCTCGTAGTAGCCCATCTTCGCGTACGGGATGACGCCGGAATCCCAGCGTTCGATCGAGCCGTTGGTCGTGGTCGCAGTGGCCATGGAAACCTCACTTCATCGGTGCTCCCGCTACTATGCGACCCCCACACTTCAGTATCAAGGGGCTTTTTCGCATGAACAGTTAAGTAAAACATTACCTATGAAGTCGCTACGCAACATGCAGATCTTCCTCGAGGTCGCGCAGCTGGGGTCGATCCGCGCCGCGGCGGCCCGGCTCGACCTCTCGGCCCCCGCCGTCTCGATGGCCGTGGCAGAGCTCCAACGCGAGTTCGGCTGCACCCTGATCGAACGCGCGGGCCGCGGCGTCCGCCTGACCGAGGACGGACGCGAACTCGAATCCCTGGGGCGCCGAGCGATGGCGCTGCTCGAACAGGCGAAGGATGCCGTGGGAAGCGACCGCCGCGCGATGCGCCTGCGCATTACCGCCGTGACGACCACCGCGGAATCGTTCGTACCGCCGCTCTTGGAGAGCTTCGTGCGCGCCCACCCCGAGTGCGACGTCGATTTGGACGTCGACAACCGCGAGCGATTGTTCGACCGCTTGGGGCACGGCGAGGTGGAGCTTGCGATTGCGGGGCGTCCGCCCGTATCGCCGGCCTGCCGCATCCTGGCCTCGCGGCACAACGATTTGGTGATCGTTGGCGCACCCCGCTCCGAGCACGCGGACATCGGCACCGCGACGTGGCTGCTGCGCGAGTCGGGATCGGGTACGCGCGCCGCGACGCGAGAACTCTTTGCGACGCTCGCGATCGCGCCGCCCGTGCGATCGGTCGGATCGAACGGGGCCGTTCGCGCGTGCGCGCGCGCGGCGCTCGGCATCTCGCTGATCTCGCACGATGCGGTTGCGAGCGATATCGAGGCCGGCCAGTTGGTGATCCTTCCGTCGCCCGCAACGCCGCTCGCGCGCAATATCCATCTGCTCGCTAGCGCGGAGCGCACGCTCTCGCGCGCCGCCTTGCGATTCGTCGCGCATGCCGTGGAGACGGGGGTGTTCGCAACGCCCGAGCGTTGACGGCATGTGATAGGCTACGCGCATGGCTAAGCTACCGCGCCCGTCGGCGGACGAGACGCTGCTCGAGTTGCTCGTGCAGGCGCTCCCGCTGTTACGGGCCGGGCTGAATACCGAATCTGCCCGCGCCACCGCAGAGCTCTTGCGCCGCTCGCTCGGGCTCGACGCGGCGGCGGTCGTCCTTCCCGAGCGTATCCTCGCATTCGCCGGCGCCGGATTCGAACATCATCGCGAAGGTATGCCCAACCTCACGCGCTTCACGCAAGATGCGTTGCGCACCGGGCGCATCGCAACCACCCGCCATCGCGACGACATCGGCTGCCCGTTTCCCGATTGTCCGCTTTCTTCGGCGATCATCGCACCGCTCGTCGCCGGAACCTCGATCGTCGGAGCGCTCAAACTCTACCACGCGTGGGGGACGCCGTTCGACGAGCGCGACGAGCGCATCGCGGCCGGTTTAGCCCGCGTGTTCGGCGTCTACCTGGAGATCGCCGAACTCGATGCGCGCGCACAATTGGTGCACGAAGCCGAATTAGGTGCGCTGCGCGCGCAGATCTCGCCGCACTTTTTGTTCAACACGCTCACCACCATCGCTGCGCTTACCCGTATCGATGCGCTGCGGGCTCACGATCTGCTGGTGGATTTCGCCGACTTTTTTCGCCACACGCTTGCGAATCACGGCGAGCTCGTGACGCTGCGCGAAGAGCTCGAGCAGACCGACCGCTATACGCGTTTCGAGCTCGCACGTTTCGGCGAACGCTTGCGCATCGTCCACGACATCGACGCATCCTTGCTCGAAGCGCGCGTCCCGGTGCTCTCCATCCAACCGCTGGTGGAGAATGCGATCGGGCACGGATTGGCACCGCGCGGCGGCGACGGAACGGTAACGATCCGGGCGCACCGCACCGAGGCGGGCGCAACCATCGCGGTCTCCGACGACGGCGTCGGGATTTCCCCGGAGCGCCTGGAGCACGTGCTGGACGTGGGCATCGGCGACGGGCTCGGGATCGGCCTCTCGAATGTGGACAGGCGGCTGCGCTTACTCTTCGGCGCGGACGCTGCGCTCGCGGTGGCGTCGTCACCCGGGCAAGGCGTCACCGCGCGTTTCCGGATTCCCGCCTGATGCTGCGCGCGCTCATTTGCGACGACGAGGCGCTCGTTCGCGCGGAACTGGCCTTCGTATTGCGCGACGTCGTTTCGCCGTGCGACATCGTTGAGGTCGAAACGGCTACCGCGGCCTTGAGCGCACTACGCGAACGGCCCTTCGACGTGCTCTTTTTAGATATTCATATGCCGGGGCTGAGCGGCATCGAAGCGCTGCGGCGGCTCGAATCCATCGCCGATGCCCCGCCGGTGATTATCGTGAGCGCCCACGAAGACTACGCGCTCGCCGCCTTCGAACATGCGGCCGTTGACTACTTGCTCAAACCCGTGAACGGGGCACGCTTGGCCAAGACATTGGAACGCATCAAGCGTACCGGCAGCCCGCAAGCGCCGTCACCGCCGGCGCCGCCGTCGCGGATCGCCGTCGAGCTCGGAGCTTCGACCAAGATGGTTTCGATCGACGACGTTCGCTTCGTCGAGGCCAGCGGACACCGAATCGCCATTCACCTGTACGACGAAACCGCTCGGTATCGCGGATCGCTTGCGTCCTGCGAACGCCTGCTCGAAGCGCACGGTTTCATGCGCGTTCATCGCGCCTACCTCGTCAACGTGCGGCACGTCGTGGAAGTGTGCCCTTCGTTCGCTGGAACTTCCAGCGTGAGGGTCGACGATCGCGCGCGCAGCACGGTCCCCGTCAGCCGCAACCACGTGCGCAAGTTGCGCTCGAGCTTGGGCGCCTAGCGCGCTCGGTAACACCGTTCGCGCTCGAAAACCGACCTTTCGTGCACGAGGGCTTGAGCGCGTGCGACATTTGACGCTATAGTGCGGCCAGCGTCATCGCTCACGCTCACCACGCTTCGAGAGGATCGCCGATGTCACACTCATCTGAACTCGCGGCCACCGCGCGCTCGCTCGTCTCCGCTGGGCGCGGCATACTTGCAATCGACGAGAGTAACAAGACGTGTAACGCGCGCTTTGCGGCATTGCATATCGCCGAGACCGAAGATGCACGCAGAGCGTATCGCGAACTGCTGCTGACCACGCCGGGGCTGGGCGCGTGGGTCAGCGGTGCGATTCTCTACGACGAAACGCTGAGGCAATCCACCGCCGACGACGTGCCGTTCGTACGGGTGATGAACGACGCGGGGATTCTTCCCGGAATCAAGGTTGATACCGGCACCGCGCCGCTTGCCGGATCGCCCGGCGAACTCATCACCGAGGGCCTCGACGGCCTGCCCAAACGCCTGGAAGAGTATCGCATCTTAGGCGCGCGATTCACCAAGTGGCGCGCGGTGATTGCGATTTCGGAGCAAACGCCGACGCCGCGCGCGCTGCGTGCCAACGCGCAATCGCTCGCCCGTTACGCAAAGGCCGCGCAAACGGCCGGCCTGGTGCCGATCGTCGAGCCGGAGGTCTTGGCCGACGGCACGCACGACATCGAGCGTTGCGCGACCGTGACCCGCGAAGCGCTCAAACACGTTTTCGAAGCGCTCGACGCCGAGGAGGTCGACCTGGCAGGGATCGTCCTCAAGCCCAACATGGTAACGCCCGGTCTGCGGTCCTCGCACCGCGCAAGCGTGGCGGAGGTAGCCAAAGCGACCCTTGAGGCCTTGCTCGCGAACGTGCCGGCAAACGTCGGGGGTGTCGCATTTCTTTCGGGTGGCCTAGATGACGTTCTCTCGACGCAGCACCTGCAGGCGATGAACGCCATTGCGCTGGAACGCCCGTGGCTCCTCACGTTCTCCTACGGGCGCGCCCTGCAGCAAGCGGCGTTGAACGCATGGCGCGGGAGCCCGCGTGAAGTGCCCCGAGCCCAAGCGATACTGGCGCATCGCGCGGCGTGCAATGCGGCCGCTGCCCTAGGGCAGTACGACCAAGCTATCGAGGATCGGCCGATTCTCGCAACGGCGTAAGCCGCGGTTGAGAAAAGGGGGAGGGCTGCCTTACGAGAAGCCTCGCTTCGTGAGCCGTTCGGATCAAGTCCTATCCTCGCTCGCGTCGTCTATCAACTGCGCCCTTCTGCAAACCTTCGTGCGCGTGGTAGAGACCGGCAACATTTCGGCGGCCGCGCGAAGCCTGTTTCTCGCGCAATCGGCCGTCTCGGCACAGTTGGCGACGCTTACCCGCGCGGTAGGCGTCACCTTGCTTGAACGCGTCCACGGGCGGTGGGAACCGACCGCCGCGGGACGAGCGGTCTACGACCGAGCGCTCGAACTGCTACGGCTGGTCGATACCCTCGAACGCGAGGTGCAAGACCGCATCGACGATGTGGCCGGGCACGTCGTGATCGGGTCGACGCGCACCATCACCGATACGGTGTTGCCGCGCATCGTCGCATCGTTTCGCGAGCAATTCCCAAAGATTCGCCTCGAAGTGCTGACGGGCAATCGCCGCGACGCCGAGATGTGGCTAGCGTCGGACAGAATCGATGCCGCGCTGGTGGCGTTGCCGTTCGGTAAGAAAGGCTTGGCCATCCATCGTTTCGGAATAGATCGGCTTCTGGCCATTCTGCCCGCAACGCACGAGTTTGCCGAGCGTGAAGACATCACGTTCGCGGAATTAGTCAGCGACCCGTTCGTGCTCTTCGAGGACGGCTCGGGAACGCGTTCGCTCATCGAAGAGCGCCTCGGCACCCGCTTTCCGGAACTGGATATCGCGCTCTCGCTCAACAGCAACGATGCGATCGTCGGTGCGGTCGAAGCCGGCCTGGGCGTAAGCTTCATGCCGGAAGTATCGGCGCGCCGGTGGGAGCGCATCGGCTCGATCCGCGCGCTGCCCGTGAGCGACCTTGAGTTGACGCGCGAACTCGCGATCGTCGTTCGCGAGGGCGTCGCCCATTCAAACGCGACCGAGAAATTCATCGATCATCTCGGCGCGGCCGCGCTCGTCAGCTCGCCGTAGCGGGCGCAAACACCCGCAATTTGCTCGCGAGGATGCGCACGTCGACCGGCGTCTTTGCGCAGATATCTCCGTCGATCGCAACATCCATCGGCACGGCAGTCTCGAGCATCACCGACACCGCGGTCCGCTCGAGAATGCGATCGTCCTGCGGTAGCCTTCGGAACAACGTCGATAGCGCGAGCGAGAGCACTTCGGATGCCGAGAGCGCTCGACACACCGTGAGGTGCAGTTTGCCGTCGTCGAGGTCTTCGTATGCGATTGGGAAACCGCCCACGTAGCGCCCGGCGCCAAGCAAGACGGCCTCGCAACGAGCCCGCAACGTGTCGCCGTCGATCGTGGCGTTCAAGGTAAAGACGTGACGCCGGCGGGCGATGCTCGGAGCGGCCGCGAGCGCCGCAAACATGCCGAACCGGCGCTTACGCTCGGCGGTTAACTCGCGCGCAGCCTGCGCGGGTAGGCCCAGCGCGATTACGTTGAGAAATGGCCTCCCGTTCGCGGCCCCCAGATCGATGGAGCGCAGCGCGCCTTGCGCGATCGCATCGCATGCCGCCTTCATCTCGGCAACACCGATGCTGCGCGCAAAATCATTCGCGGTACCGAGCGGTAGTATTCCGAGCGGCAACCCGCGTTCGATCAGCGCAGGGAGCGCAAGCGAAACCGTACCGTCCCCTCCGCCGATGACGATGCCCGCAACATCCCCCGCCTCGCGAATAGTTTTTAAGGTTTCCTCGGGACTGCCTGAGCGCACGATCGAAAGCTCGCAGCCCCGCTCGCGCAGGAGCTCGGCACCGTCGTCGCCCGCGGAACTCCCGCCGGAACGGGCATTAAGAATAAGCACGAACGACTTACGCGGCGTCATGAGGGGTCTGTACCCATTTCACGCCTATTTGAGCGCGCAGCCTCAGGTGAGGCGGCGAAGGCGCAGCGTCTCGTACGGCAACTTGCAATCACACGAACGCGGCGGACTCTGCAGCGTTCCCGGGTAGCGGACGCAGCATCCATTGCTGTCGTGAAGTGTTATCGAATGCCCGCACTCATCGCAATGCTCGGGATCACGCAACGCGCGCGCTTTTCGATGGGTGAACGACGTTCATCAGGGCCTCCAACACCGGCCGGGACGTTTCGTCTGTGTGCTCCATCATGGTACGCAGTACCGA
>DATKQG010000074.1 GCA_035532835.1 Candidatus Dormiibacterota bacterium | reverse complement strand
CGCGAACTTGTTCGGACCCTTCCGAGTGGAGCATACCAAGATCGTCTTCACCAGTTCCTACGGCGATTTGCAAGGCAAGCAATACGTCACGCTGCGCTCGGCGCAGCCCCCCGCACCCGCTTGGAAAGTCATCGACAATGTTTAAGCGTACACACGTCGTCCGCGCCGCAGCGGCGGCGCTGATCTTCGCCCTCTCCGGCGGCGCAGCGTTCGCACAGACACCCGCACCACCCGCAGCCATCCCGCTCACGCTGAACGACGCGATCGCGATCGCACTACGTCAGAATCTCCAGTATGCGTCGGCACGTACGTCCATCGATGCATCCGTGGCGCAGTTGCGCCAAGCACGCGCCCCGGAACTACCGGGATTGGCTCTCCAAGACAACTATCTCTACGTCAATAACATCGCCAAACTGAGCACGCCGATGGGCGAGATCCCATTCAGCGCGGTCAACGCGACGAACATCCCGGTGTTGGCGCTCCAGTACACGCTCTTCGACGGCGGATTGACGGCGGCGCGCGTCGGCCAAACGGTGGCCGGGCTCGCCGCGGCGGAGGCGAACGCACGCGAGGCGCGCGGTGCCGTCATCGCGCAGGTCTCGAGCGCCTACTACGGGCTGCTGACGGCCATACAGATGCGGGACGTCGCAAACCGCGCGATGAGCGTAGCGCTCGGACACGTGAAACAGGCACAGCAGTTTCTGACGAGCGGCATGATCCCGCGCTCCGACGTGCTGCGCGCGCAGGCAGAACTGGCGAGCGAACAAGTGAATCAACTGAGCGCGGCCAACGCCGTAAGTTTGGCGCAAACGCAACTCGATAGCGTGCTCAACGTGCCGATGACGCGCGTCTATCAGCCGACCGATCCGCTCGCCGGGCCGGCCCCGGCCTTCAATCTCGATTCGCTGCTCGCTTCCGCATACGCGCAGCGTGGAGAACTCGCGGCGGCCCAGGCCGCGGTGACGGCCGCGCAACGCGCCGTGAGCGCGGCTCGCTCGGGATCGCTGCCCCACATCACGGCGACGGTGGCCGACGGCAATACGCAGCCGGCGGTGGTGGGCGGCTACCACAACCAATTCTCCGTCGGCCTATCGGCCGTGTGGTCGCTATTCGACAACGGGTACACCGCGGGGCGCGTGGCGGAGGCGCGCGCGGGCGTGCGCCAAGCCGAACTCGGAGTCGAGCAGATGAAAAACGGTATCGAGCTGCAGGTACGCCAGGCCTATCTCAACGTGAACGAAGCATCGGCCCGCGTGAGTGCGGCCGAACATCTCGTCACACTCGCGGACGAAAACCTGCGGCTCGCGCAGGTTCGCTACCGGGGCGGCGTCAGCACCGCGCTCGAGTTGCAGGATGCCGAACTGCGCGATAGCTCCGCCCGCCAAACGCTGGCGGGGGCACAAGCGGCCCTGCGCCAAGGCGTGGTGCAAGTGCGCTTTGCCGCCGGACTCCTGTAAAACGGCAGCATCCCTACGACGCAAAACACGACAGCCATCCGCTCGCGCGGATGGCTGTCGTGTTTGAGGTGCGCACATCAGCGCAGCCTCGCGGCTAAAGGGCGTTGGCCAAAGCCCAGCCCTTGGGAGCGCCGATGCCGGTTACCAAGTCGTAACCGCTTACGGCAGAGTAAGCGCCGTTACTACCCGACGTGACGTCGGTGTAATCGGTGTAGCCGCTCGTACTGAACACGCTGTACAGTTTCGGATTGATGAAGCCGAAATGCGTGTTGTGCAGTTCGTTGACTTCAGCCATGAAGGCCACGAACTCGGGCGACGACCACGACGTGCCGTCGACCTGCTGCTGCGTACCGTTGGCGTACACCATGACGCCGACGCCCGGTAGCGAGATATCCGGGTTATTACGGCCGGACGTAGTCACTCCGGCGATGCCTTGCTGGTACGACGGAAGCGCGAAGATCGTCGAGACGCCGCCGCCGGACGAGAAGCCGTTCGCCGAATCGACCCCGGCGGTGATGCTCGAGAGCGTTCCGCTGGAGCTTTCGGTGAAATTCACCGCTCCGACCGCAACGAAGTACGGATCGGAAGCCGGCGAACTCGGTGCCGGCGGGTTGTTTCCGGTACCGCATTCATCGCTTCCCGAATCGCCCGAGGATGCCGCGAAGGTAATGCCCTTGGCTGCGGCCTGTTCGGCAATCGAGTTGGTCGTGTTGGTGAATGCCGTGTCGCCGGTCTCGCAACCGCCGAACGAGGAGTTGATCACCGAGGCGATGCCGTCGGAGACCGCGAGATTGTATCCGTCTTCGATGGATTGGGAACTGAGGCTCGGGAAGTTGTAGACGCGAATATTCGCGCCCGGCGCAAGGCCGCTGATCGTTTCGACATCAAGAGCCGTTTCGATGTAATCGCTGCTCGATGCGCTACCGCCGCCGTCGACGGCGACGTTGGTGATGGTACCGGTTTGCGTGACGCCGGCGGCATTGAGGTAGCCGGTGACGTCGCTCTGATTGATCGGCGTATCGATTTCGACGGCCACGGTTTGGCCGGCACCGTTGCATCCGTGTTGAACCGGGAAATCGAAGGCCTTGGCGACGCCGGTCGCCAGGAAGCCGTTTGCGCCGCTCAACGGGCCGTTATCGGCCGCTGCGTTCGTGCAATTCGCCGCAATCGGCGTCGATGTCGGTGCGGCCGTCGGCGTGGGCGTGCTCACCGGCGTTGCCGTGGGTGCGGGGGTCGGCGTGGGTGTCTGTACCGGCGTCGCAGTCGGAGCCGGCGTCGGCGCCGGAGTTGCCGTCGGCGCCGGGGTCGGCGTCGCCGTGCTGCCGTTTGTGAGCGACACGTCGTCGAGATACTGCGCGTCGTACATGCCCGGATACGGCGACCCGTGAACGCCGAAGTACAGGTAGTACGAGCCGCCCGCATAGGCGCTCAGGTTGACGCTCTGCTGCACCCAGCCCGCATTGTTGTTCGCCGAGGTGTAGAAGTTCTGGACGACGTTGCCGCTGGAATCGAGCAGATCGGCTTCCTGCCACGAATAGGACGTATCCACTTCGTCGGTTTGCTGATAGACCCAGAACGTCAACGTCCCATTCGTGGGGACGGTGACGGCTTGGCAGACGCCGGCATCGCCGTTCGGCTCGTTATTCGTCATGCCGCTGAGTTGATCGTACGTGCCGGCATGCGGATGCAGCGTCGAGATCGACGCGCTCGCGTTCCCGCACTGGAACCAGCCGCTATTGATCGCGCCGGTTTCAAACCCGGGGTTCGAAATCACGTTCGTGGCGTACGCGGAGAAGGCGCTGCGCATCATCGGATGCGGAGCGCCGAGGGCGCGCAGTTGGCGCGGCACCGTGTGGCGTCCCGGCGTGACCACGCGCGCGCGGGTGTGCGCGACCACGAGATCGTTCATCGTGACGTCCTTGACCAGCGGCGCAATCGTGGCCGGCAGCGTCGCGACTTGTGTATTCAAGTAGCGCTGACCGTATTTGCCCTGCGTGACGGTATGAATGTGCGTTTTAAAGAGGCTCTCCACCGCGGAAGTTGGGGCGATCGCATCGATGACCGTGCGGTTCGCATATTCGTGGGTGATCGTGAAACCGGCGCTCCGCAGCGATTGCGCCACGGCTTGCTCTTGCTGCGCCGTCGGAGCGAACATGCTGTTGAAAGCTTCGTTGCTCAAATATTGATGGTACTGCCCGGAGGCGGGATTGCTCTGCGCGGCGACGAGCTGATCGAGCTGTGCCTGGTTGTTGTACTTGAGCAAAATGGCGACTTTGACCGGAGCGGACGGCGCGCGCCGCCCCATGTCCGAAAACGCGAACATTCCGGCCGCGTGCGGTACGCCGCCGGGCACGAAGTGGACGCTGTCGATAGTGGCCCCGGAGGCCGCGCCGCCCGCGGCCGCCGGCATCGAACCGGTAGGTGCCGACGGTATGGCGGAATGGCCTCCGCAAGCAGCCAGCGCCATGCTCAATACGAGCAACGACGCCGCGACTCTGACTGATCTATGCATGTGACTCCTAGCGATAAATAGCAAGCAGAACGCAGCCCATTGGGGGCCGCAGGTTCACGTAAACTCGACAGTACGCCAAAAGCCGCACCGCGAATAGCGACACTCGCCAGTTAGGAGGATTCGCACATAGGTGCGAATTGCCGGATTCAGGTCACCGGGCCGATTTTCGCACGGATCGTTCGTTTAGCAGGCCACAGATAGAGAAACGGCGCGAGGACGAAGATGACGATGCTCGCCGTCGTGTTAACGAATGAAATCGCAACCGCCAACGCACAGATCGCAGGCAGAATCATCATCCGAATCGCCTCCAAACGGATCAGAGGCTTCGGAAGTTTTGCATCGACCAATCGCCGGTCGTGCGTCGCATACCACCAAATTGCGAGGAGTGAGAAGCCTAGGAGCGCGATGTTCGCGCCGTAAGCGGCGATCGCCGTTCGACTATCGTCGAACGCGCCGAGCAGGCCTGCCGAAAACGGCGTGACGACGACGAACATCATGAAGAGCAGATTCAACCAGAGCACGGTACGATCCGAACGCCGAATGAAGACGAAGACGTGATGGTGGAGCACCCAATAGAGCCCGACGATGAAAAAACTGACGGCAAAGGTGCGCATGTGATGCCAGAGGGTCGCAAGATACGGCCAGACGCTTGCGTCGGGCGGGTGCGCGGGAATGCGCAAGTCGAGCACGAGCAGGGTCATCGCGACGGCAAAGATGTTATCGCTGAGCGCCTCGAGGCGAGCGGTACTCGCCGACTCGGGCAGAGTATGCGTGCTGAAAATATTCATCGTTCCTTCTCTCTACGATAAGCGATACCGGAAGGTTCGCGGATCGGAAACCCGGCCGTGCGTGCAACCGAGCGCAGAGCCGCAATCGGGCGATGCTCTTTCCGGCGTCAGGCGCAATACTTCTCCAATGAGACCGCAAGTTTCGGGACGACGCTCGTTGCGCAGTGCGCTATGCTCGATGCATGACTTTTCGCATTTCCGGGCTTCCAGTTGAGCCTTTTGTGTCTCTCTACGGCCTTAACGACGAGGCACTCATCCAATTCGGAGCGCGCCGCTACATTGCCGACACGATGCCGGGGTTCCCCTGTCGGGTGACGCTCAAGGACGCCGAACCGGGCGAGCGCGTTCTGCTGATCAACTACGTACACCAACCCGCCGATACGCCGTACCGCGCCTCGCATGCAGCGGGAGACAACTATCGGTCCGCGCCTTCGATGCGACCGGTATGATGATCGATGCCGGCCTCGTTGACGGCACGGAACTCGAATCGCTCATCGCTCTCCTCCTCGCAAACGATGCGGCCGCATACCTACAGGTGCACTACGCGAAGCGCGGGTGTTATGCGGCTCGCGTCGATCGAGCCGCTGGCTGAACAATATCCGGTGATCGCGAACTTATGGTGCGCCCGTACTGAGGACTTTTGCATGATCGCGCGCGGATATCGCATGCCGTCAATAGGCGCCGCTCTTCAGGTCCCTTTCTGTTGAGGCGGAAACGTAGGGCGTTGGTTTCATCCGGCAAACAAATTGCGTGCAACGAACAGCGTGGACACTTTGGGCTATCGACCAGCGGGGCAGGAATCGAAGTATGCTGCGCTATTTTCCTGGCTTCGGCGATCGAATCAGTTGCTTGCGCGATCAACGCATCGTCAATAGGGACATCGACGTGCGTCTTTGACGCCGGGTAGTAAATGCGGCCGGTGTCGCACGCATAACCGTGCTCCGGCAGGAGCAGCGCTTGGATGCAGACTTGCACGCGCTCCGGATCGTACGGCCCTCGCGCGGGAACCGTGCCGCGCTTGAAATCACGGGCACCGAGCTATCGCCCTCGGTCCGAACAACGTCGAGCTTGGCGACCACCCCTAAGCGCTCAGACGATAATTCAACGGACGTCGCTTCGCCACGAAGTTGGGTGATATCGTCGGGTAATTCTCCGCGAGGCCGGTCGACACGCCGATGCACGCGTTCGCCGTCGACCGTATCGTGCGATGATTCAAAATCTCGCTCGACGTACTCAAGCCAGAACAAGCGCGGGCAATAGACGTACTCATTAATCATTCGCGCCGGAAGCAGCTCCGGCGGGTCATCTTCGATCATGTGCCTTGCCCTTTCCCTAAGCCTCCTGCGTGGGAACGACCCAGGCGCACTTGACTAACGCAAACGGATGGGTAGGATGAAATATCGGGACATGGTTGAAATTATTGAGCAAGATGGATGGCGGCTCGCTCGCACACGCGGGTCTCACAGGCATTACACCCATCCGGTAAAGTCCGGTATAGTTACGGTCGCGGCTCACGGCATGGGAGCCGATATCCCTAGGAAGATATTGCACGCGATTTTGAAGCAGGCAGGTTTGAAATGAGAGACTATGTGGCACTCCTGGAACGGGCAGATGATGGCAGTTGGAGCGCATATGTTCCCGATCTGCCGGGCTGCACAAGTTATGGCCCAAGCCGCGAAGAGGCCGCCCGCAACGTCCACGACGCCGTCGCCAGCCACATTGAGTGTTTGCGCGAAACGGGCCAACCCGTCCCTGAGCCTTTATCACTCGCGGAAATCGTCCACGTTGCCTAGTCGCACGGCTCGAACTGCCCCAAGCCGAAGTGTGCCAGTCGCCCAAGAACGATCGGCCCGGTAATCGGCGCTGCGAATCGCAGCGTAGCACCAACAGCTGGAGGAAGACGCTCGGACTTGCCACGACGACGACTGCGAAACGCATCGAGCCGTGCTCCAATTCGATGGAGGCCGCGGCACGATATTCATCGTGCGTGCATCCCTTAGGAAACCACACATCGACTCGGTCGATCATTCCATACGCGCGCGAGTCGAACGGCAGGTAGTACGGATGGTCATGCCCCTCGCGCTTAACGCAGTCGCCGCCATCATCTTTCCCGACGAGTCGCAACGATGCCGGCATGCCGTCACGTCGACTCACGTAAAGAAGCGCAACCCGTGTGGGTTGCGCTTCTTTTATCGGGCGTTCTTGGACGCGTTTTACGGCGTTGCGGTCGGTGCGGGCGAGGCGCTAGGTGAGCCCGATGCGCTCGGCGACGACGTCGCGTTGGGTGATGGGGTTACGATCGGCGAGAGCGTCGGGCAACTCGCCGGCGAGGGCGAAGGCGAAGCGCCGCCGCCTCCGGTAACGGCTCCGATCGGAGCCTCGATCGATACGAGTTCCTGGCCGTTCTGCGTGACCGTCAGGTCGATGCGCGCGGCGGTGGAGAGGTACGGGAACGTTAGTGGTCCGGTGAATGCGGTGGTCTTGTACTCGAATTGCGGCGAAGAGTCCGAGTCGCTGACTTTCTCCTCGAATTTCAAGCCGTAGCCGCCGCCGGTCGGGCCGCCGGCGATCGGCGAAACCGTGATGGTGGAGGTCCCGCACGCGGTAATCGCGATCGGGAGATTCGCCGGCAGCGTTCCGTCGCTGCTGTTGACGTTTTGGTCTTGTCCGTCGGAGGGGTTCTCCGTTGCGGTCTGCTGCTCCGGATCGCTGGGTTCGACCGTACCGGTTCCGCTCTGGTCGGCGGCGCTCTGGACGGTGATGGCGGGCGGCGGGCCGGCGCTATAGACGATATCCGACGCCGTTGCGGCGATGGCCGTTGCCAGCGTTACGGTCGCGACGATCGCGGTCGATCCGCTACCGACCGTGACCGTCACGGTTGCACCGACGGGAAGCGCTTGCGAAAACGTCAGTTCGCTGAAACCGTTTCCGTCGAGCGTGCCGGTCGCGACCGTGGCGCCGTTGTACGTGACCGTAACGGGCGTCGGGGTGCTCGAGCCGGCCGACATGGCTTTGCGCCGCGCGGCGAACGGCAGAACGCTGCCGCTGGCTGCGGCGACGGTGACGCCGATCTTTGTCGCGCCGGTCGCGCCCAGGATGGTCGGCGGCGTCAGCGAGCCTCCGGACGTGCTGCCGCCCCCGCCCCCTCCGCAGGCTGCGAGGACCAACGCGAGGCCCGCCGTGGCTCCGAAAAGGGTGAGGGTTTTGTGTTTGATCATGAATTGAGAACCTCCGTGAAGATATGCTCACGATACGCCTCTGGCGATGCGCGCGCCGTTACGCCCCGTTTCGCCCGTTAACGATCTTTCATCAAAGCACGAATCCGAGCGCTCCGAAGAGCGTCCCCGCTTGCGAGTCGCCTTCGGAGGTGTTCAGGAGGCTCAAACCGACCGCTTGGGACGCTGAAACGGTGTACGCGCCGATCTGCGTCTGCCCATCGGAGTCGAACAGCGCTCCAAGTTTCGAGCTGCAGACGAGGCACGAACCCTGCACGCGCGCGAGCGCGGAGGCGATCGGGATCGTCACGCGGCTCGCATCGCCCGCATTCGCGCTCGTGACGGTGTGCGTTTCGGAGCCGTCGCCATAGATGACGTCCTGCGTGTTATAGCTGCGCGTTGCCAACGTTCCGACGATTGCGTACGTGCGCACGAGCGCCGCCGTGCCGGCGTAACAGCTCGGGGAGTTGCTTCCCACGCACGAGGATGTCGCGACCGGGCGCGTCAATGCAGCGGAACCGGTTGCCAGATTCAAGCCCGTTACGGGATCGCTCAAAGCGATGCTCCCGAGTTGTACGCTCGCACTATTGCCGGATGCCGAGTAGGTGTATTGAAACGCGAGCTGCCCAACGGGCGAGCCGAGCGTTTGACTGACCGGGCCGTAGAAGGCGATCTGCACGCTCGCGACGTCGCCCGTCACCTCTCCCCCGGAGTTCGCAAGACTCTGCTGCCACGAGCCGCTCGCGACCAAGAGCGCGTTCGACGACGCCGAGACGGTACCGGGGAGCGCGTATCCGCCCGAGAGCGCGCGATACTCCGTAAACGCATACGCTCCGGACGCCGCTTGCGGCGTTATGTCGAACGCGTCGTTGCCGGGCGCGGTGCACGAACCGTCCGCGTTCTCGACGACCGCCAGAACGTTCGTGCCGTTGTTATTCTGCCACTGATAGCACCACTGCGCGAAGAGCCCGCTGCCGACCGGTTTCATCGAGCCGGTCGCCGGCCCGGCGTTCAAGACGCCGAGTACTCCGGCATCGGCCCAAAACGGATACGGCCGCGTGACTTCGCGCGCAAGCCACGCATCGCGCACGCTTACGACCGGATCCGGGTACGCATTTTTCGCATCGTCCTTGCTATCGTCGAGTTCGCCCGAGCTACCAAGGAGCAGATTCGCGACCCCGCTCGCACCGGCGGCACCGCTCGTGAACGACGACCCGCCGCCCGGCGTAAGCGTCGCGGGTGAAATATTCGCCGCGCTACCCGGCGCACCGATGCCGAGGTTGAAATCCATGTTCGGCGGCAGCAGCGCGGAATACGCGCCTTTCGCGTCGGCGAGTGCGAAGAAGTTGAACGATGGGAAAAGGCGCGGTCTATCGCTCGCGATGAACGCCGCGGTGCCGCCGCCCAGCAGGCCGTACGGCGCACCGATCGTGCCCGTAGCAGTGAACGCACCGCCGGTGGCGATCGTCTGAACCTGGGCCGTGGCGGTATAGGGCACCGTGACGCCGGGAACGTTGACCGTTACCGTCACCGTATCGAGGCTCGGCTGCGAACCGGCCGGCAAGGCCGGCGCGAGATACGTTGCTTGGTTCGTCCCCGGCAGCGGCACGATGGTCGCGCCGTTCGCGCTTTGCCAAGAGATCTGCGCGTTACCGAGCGAGGCCACGAGATCGTCGACATCGGTACCGGCGGCAACCAGCGTCAGCGTGTTACCGGAGAAGAGGAGCGCGGCGGTCGGAAGCAGCGCGACCCCGCCTAAACGCGACGTCGCGTTGCCGGACGCGTAGACCAGGACGTTAGCGCCGCCTGCGACGACCCCGCCTTGCGGATCGGAGACTTTCACGAACGGTTGAGCGGCCGCGCTGGTTTGTAGCGTTGCGGCGTATTTCGCGGCATAGCTCGACGCCGCCGCGCGAAAGACGCCCGACCCGTCGGCGTACTGCACGCTGCCGTCGGGATAGGTGACGGCGGCGTTTGCGACCGGCGAGCCGACGAGGAAGCCCGGCGGCAGCGCCGGCGACGTGCCGGTGGGCGCAAGGGCGACCGTGCGCATGCCCGAGGACTCGATGACGATATGAAACGCTTGCGTTCCCACCGCCGTGGGCGTGGGCGCGACGGCGGGCGAAGCCGATGGTTGAGCCGGGCCAACCGCAGAGCCGGAGGCTCCGCCGCCGCCGCTGCACGCGCTCAGCGGCACGGCCGCAGCAAGCGCGAAGGCCGCTATCAAAGCTCGGATGGGGTGTATCATCGCGCAAAGTCCTCGTTTGTATGTAAGTAGGCGACGGCGGCCGCACGGCTCTCGACACCGAGCTTCTTCAGTATTCGTCCGACGTGGTTGTTAATCGTAAAGGCGCTCAATGCTAGGGCGTGCGCGATCTCTTTACTCGTCTGCCCCCGCGCCACCAGCCGCAGAATTTCGATCTCGCGGCTCGAAAGCTCGGTGCGCTTATGCTCCGAGCGACCGGACAAGAGACGCGAGTAACGCTCGACCACTTCCGCTCCGGGCACCGCCCCGAGCGCATCGGCGAGCCGCCGTTTGTAAGCGGCATAGAGCGCGTGTCCTTCAGCGAAAGAGCCGTTTTTCGCGAGGAGTTCCAAGGCTAGGCATACGGTCGCTTCGTCGAGCGCATCGAGTGAGAGCGCGCGGCGCACCGTGGCAAGCGCATCGTCGTAACGCTGTTGGGCGGCGTAAACCGATGCAAGCGAATGCAAGCCGTCGAGCCTCGCCACGCGCCACCGCCGCACGTGGGGCTGCAGCCACACCGGCGCCGCCTCTTCTTTCGGCGCGTCGCCCAGCCGCTCGCAGGCGTCTTCAAGGAACGGCGCCGCGGCATCGAAGGCGCCTACCGACGCGAGATGTTTCCCGCGCTGGAGATCGCCGAGCGCGGATTCGCTGTCGATCCACTCGACGTTGCTACGGCGCAGCGCAATCGTCGTGCCGTCGTACACGACGTACTCCGAAGAGTTGTCGCTCGCCGGCTGGAGCGCTCTGCGCAACGCATGAATCACGACGCGCAGCGTGACGTCACGCCCCTTGTCCGCATCCGGCCAAAGCGCGCCGAGCACGGCGCCCTTTGTTAGCGGCGCTCCCGCAATGGCGAGCAGACGTAACAATTCCGCGGCCTTGCGGCGTCCCCAACGCGCGTCGCCTTCCTGAATCTCGCCATCCCTCGACGAAACGCTCAATCCCGCGATCGCCGAGATGCGGAGCGGCGAGATGACGTGCTCGGGAAGCGTCTCAAGCAGATTCGCGGCCGCAGCGGCAACTTGGGCTTGAGGATCGGTTGACAATTCGCGCAGCAGCGGGCGGCTATCGGCACCCACGCCTTCGCGCGCGGCGAGCAAACGTAACGCGCCCGCGCGGCCGGACGGCGCGGCTTGAGCGTCTCTTGTGATCGCGACGAGTTCCTCCGTATCGATCGCATCCAGCCGCTCGTAGAGCGACTGCGCAGCGCGCACGTCCACGCCGTGACGCAGGCACCAATGAAAGACCTCACGCGCCGACGGAGCGTAGCGCAATACCGCATACGCCGCGCCCTGCGAGGTGAGTTCCTCCAACAGCGCGCGCGCTTCTGCTTCATCGAGCGTTCTCGCGCGCGCCGATAGCGCGTTCCGCCCGACGCGCGCGATCGCATGATGGTAACGGTCTTGCATCTCGCCGAAACTTGCCAGCGCGCGATCGAATCCCTCGAGCGCCTTTCGATCCTCTCCCTGCACGTGCGCGAACCACGCTCGTTCGAGATCGATGCGTGCCGTCAACCAGCGGTCGCCTTGCGCGAGCCGCGTCGCGCGCCGAATCGCATCGGCCCACCCGGGCTCGTCGCCGCCGCGGAGCGCCACCTTCGCCCGCAGCAACGCGATTTCGCAGCGACTCGGCGCGTTCCGAACGTCGACGAAACGCTCCGCGGCATCGCATGCTTCGATGACTTCCGCAAAATCCGGGTCGGCGGCAGCGAGCAGCGCCTCCGCCAACACCGTATATGCCACGCCGAGTTCCTCATCTTCGTACGAAGATCGCAGCGCCTCAACCGCCTCGCGACAACTCGCGACGGCGCGCTCGCCATCCTCGCCGAGCATGATGAGGGCCTTCGACACGACGAGCAGCGCATAGCCGACGTGAAACGGATAGTCGGCGCGGAAGAATTCTTCGGCGAGCTCCGCGTACTCGAGCGAACGCCGCCAATCGCCGATCCATCCGTAGACGCGCGCGATCTCGACGAAGAGCAGTTCCGCATGCGAGGATGCGGCAAGTTCCAGGCGCTCGGCCTGCGCGAACCACCGGAACGCCTCCTCGTACTCGAAGCGCAGCGCGTGCACCAACCCCAGCACCTCGTACGAGAGTTGGCGGAAGTTCGGACGATCGCGCAGCGACGGACCGTCGGCAAGGGTTAAGGCCTCGCGAAAACAGGCTTCACTTTCGGAATGATCGCCGTGCATGCGGAATCGAAACGTACCGAGCCCAACGCCTCGTTCGAGGAGTGCGACGCAAGCCGTACGGTCGTCCCCGTTGTGCCGCGCGGATTCGTAACCGGCGCGTAACTGCGCGTCGGCGTCCTCCCAGCGCCCGGCCCGCTGGAGAGCGCTCGCGCGCAGGCGGTACAGCATCGGTTTACGCCGGTAGGCTTCCTCCGGGACCAGTGCGAGCAGTTCCAGCAACCGTCGATAGCGATCGGTGAAGCGAATCGCCACGATCGCCTCTTGCACGTACTCGACGATCTCCACGAGGTCACCGGCTTCGATGACTTGCTCCAACGCCCCGAGTTTGTCGCCACGTTCGCGCAGCAGCGCCGCATAGCGGCGACGAACCTCCCGTTCGCGTTCGGGCTGTTCGCGCTTCATCCGCGCGAGTAGGAAGTCGCGAAAAAGCTGGTGCAGATGCCAGGCTCCGTCGTCGGCTTGTCGCAGATAGAGCGCGCGCTCCGCCAGCCGCGCCAGAATCGCAAGGCCGTCGCTGCGCTCCAAGACATAATTGACCGTCGTCTCGTCAAGCATCGCGGGGACCGCGAGGGCGCCGAGCATTTCGCGCACGTCCGGGTCGAGCGCCGCGACCACCTCTTCAGCCAAAAATGGAAACACCGCTTCGCCCGCTGCCGGAAAGGCTCCGTTCAATGCGAAGGCGCGCTCTTTTGCAAGCGTGGCGGTGAGGTGCACCGCGATCGCCCAGCCTTCCGTGCGGGCAATCAGGACGTCGGCGAGCGCGCGATCCGCAACCATCTGCTCGGCTTCCTCCGGCCGGAACCGCAGGTCGTCCTCGCCGATTTCGAGCAGGCGCCCCACATTGCGCAGCTTCGCGAGCGGCGCGAAACTCAGCCGCCGGCGCGAACCAAACGCGACGTGAACGCGCGGCGGCAACGACTGCAGCAACGCTGTGAGAAACGCCACAGCGCTTTCGTCGTCGATCGCCGCATCGGCGTCGTCGACGAACAACACGAGGTGTGCGCCGGATTCCTCGGTGAGAACGTAGAGTTCGTTGGCGACGGCCCGAGCGTAGGCCCGCGGGTCTTCGATGCGCTCGTTCAGCAGCCCGCGCACGGTGCCGCCGAAATCCGGGAAGGCTCGAGCGCATGCAAGCACGACGCCTTCGACGAGTTCGGTGAGGGTCGCTTCGTGGGCGACCAGCGTAAGCCAGGCGGTATGTGCCTCGCCGGCCAGCGCGTCGAGCCACGCCAGGAGCAGGGTCGTCTTGCCGTAGCCGCCCGCGCCGGTCACGGTTGCAACCGGAACCTGCAGCAGCCGATTCCACTGCGAATTCAAACGCTCTCGTCGCACCGTCCCGACCCCACCCTGCGGCGGCATCGAGCGAGCGAGCGGTACCGGTAGCCGGCCGGCGCCCCGTTGTCCTCGGGTCATGAGCGAGAGTGCCAGAACGCTCGTCGTAGCGTACCTCCGTACTTCAGAGGTTACACGAGCAAGCGCGCGAGCGGCGTTCCTCCATGAATCCAGACGGATGACTATTCATCAATAGCCGCGACTGGCTAGATTGGCGACCGGAAAGGTTCTCGTTCCCTGCGCGCAAGGCCTCGCCGTCGTGGCCCCGCTGCCCGGCCGGGCAACGGGACGGTCGATCGCCCTAACGAACACCGCGGACACGGGCGATGGTTGTTAGGGAATCACTTCACATTTTTGAGGAGAGAAAACTGTGAGATATACGATGATTTTGGGCCTCGTTTCCATGCTGTGCGCGTCCTGCATCGGCTATAGCCCGGCAGCGACGTCAGCGGCGGCGCCGACGTATCTTGCCCTTGGCGATTCACTCGCGTACGGCATGCAAATCGGCCATCTCAAACAAGAAATTGCCGCAGGCGACGTAACGGCCTCGAGCTTCAACACCGGCTACGTCAATCTCATAGCCGAGAGGCTCGACAGCACGACCCCGGGGCTGCGCGTCGTCGATTTGGGTTGCCCTGCGGAAACGTCTTCTTCATTCATTCAAGGGCCTTGCGGTTTTGCAACCACCGGCAAACCCTTCGGCCACACGCCTCTGCCCATGCACGTCCAGTACAAAGGGGCTCAGCTTACAGAAGCGCTCGGCGATCTGCGCAACAACCATGGCGACGTACAGCTCATTACGCTCGATTTAGGAATAAACGACCTGCGTGCGATCGAACTCAAATGCACGGACGAATCAACGTTCGAAACCTGTTTGCAGAACGGTTGGCCGGCAGCGTCGAAGACGCTAGAGAGTAATCTTCATTCCATTTTGAGTCAATTGCGTTCCGCGGCGCCGAAGACGAAAATACTCGTGATGACCTATTATAATTGGCTCGCCGTAGCTCACCCTCGTTCCAACCAACAAGTCAAAGAGCTAAATGGCATTATCACCAAAGAGGCGAGCGCTTTCAACGCCGGCACAGTTCATGTCTTCTCGTCATTCAATGCCGCACCGGGCGGAAACGCCACGTTGTGTAGGTTGTCCCTCATCTGCGGCCCAACCAAGGACCTACATCCGACGAACGCCGGTTACGCACTTATCGCGCAACTCTTCGAACGGCAGTTGTAAAAAACGCGGGCCGGCGGAGAATTCTCGCCGGCCCGCGTTCGTTGGTCTTATGCGATCTCGAACAGCCCGGCCGCGCCCATGCCGCCGCCGATACACATCGTGACGACGACGTATTTGACGCCGCGGCGCTTGCCTTCGATCAACGCGTGCATCGTCATGCGCGCGCCGCTCATGCCGTAGGGGTGGCCGATCGAGATCGCGCCACCGTCCACGTTAAAGCGATCGTTGGGGATCCCTAACGTATCGCGACAGTAGACCGTCTGTACCGCGAACGCTTCGTTCAGTTCCCACAAACCGATGTCGTCGATCTTCAAGCCGTTGCGCTTGAGCAGTTCCGGCACGGCAAAAACCGGTCCGATGCCCATTTCACCCGGTTCGCATCCGGCGACGACGAAACCGCGGTAGATGCCGAGCGGTTCGAGGCCGCGTTGCTCCGCAAGCTTGCGATCCATGATCACCATGGCCGCGCCGCCGTCGGAGAGTTGCGAAGAGTTGCCGGCCGTGATCGTCGTCTCTTTCACGCCGGGAACGGCGCCTTTGAGCGAGGAGAGGCCTTCGAGCGTGGTATCCGCCCGATTGCCCTCGTCCTTCTTCAAGACCACATGCTCTTCGGTAACGACCCCGGTTTCTTTATCCTGGTTGTACTTCCAGGACGGAAGCGCGACGATCTCCGCATCGAAGCGTCCCGCGGCCTGCGCCGCGGCGGTACGCTGCTGGCTTTGAAACGCGTACTCATCCTGGCGTTCGCGCGAGACTTTGTACTTCTTCGCCACGTCGTCGGCGGTGTACAGCATCGGCATGTAGATGTCGGGCGTATGACGCAGCAACCACTCGTCCGTGTAGTGCGTCATGTTGATGTTGTTCTGTACCAGCGAGATCGATTCGACGCCGCCCGCAACCACGACGTTCGAACCGTCGACGATCACGCGTTTGGCGGCGGATGCCACCGCATCCAACCCCGACGCGCAGAAGCGGCTGACGGTCTGTCCCGAAACGCTGACCGGGCAGCCGGCGCGCAGCGCGGCCGTGCGCCCGATGTTGTTACCGGTCGATCCCTCGGGGAGCCCCGATCCGACGACGACGTCGTCGATTTCGGCCGGATCGATGCCCGCCCGTTCGATCGCGTGCCGTACGGCGTGGCCGACGAGCGTGGCTCCGGACGTTTGATTGAATGCACCGCGAAATGCCTTACCGATGGGCGTCCGCGCCGCCGAGACGATAACCGCCTCACGCATTGACTAACTCCTTTTTATACGTAGCGAACGTGCCGTTGTGCTTGGCGATTTGTTCCAGCAATGGCGCGGGCTTCCAACCGAATTTCACGATCGTATCGTAGACGTGTTTGACTCCAACCTCATCGGCATACCACATCGGGCCGCCGTGATGCGGCGGGAAGCCGTATCCGTACACGTAGACGATGTCGATGTCGCCCGGGCGCAGCGCGACGCCTTCTTCGAGCAGATACGCGCCGCGATTGACCAGCGCAAACGTTAAGCGCTGCAAGATCTCTTCATCGCTCACTTCACGCGGTTTGATTCCGGCTTTCGCCGCTTCGTCCGCAAAGAGCGCTTCAATCTCGGGGTCGGGGATCGGCTCGCGGCCTTTGCCGACCGCTTTATCGTACTTGAAGTATCCGGCCATCGTTTTCTGGCCCAAGCGCTTCATCTCGACCAGGCGATCGATCACGTTGGTGCGGCCGCTCGCAATATCCGGGCGCGCCTTGCCGATATGCCAGGCGACGTCGATGCCCGAAAGATCGCCCATCGCGAACGGTCCCATCGGGAAGCCGAACGCCTTCGCGACGCGGTCGATGCGCGCGGGTGAGACGCCTTCCTCTGCGAGCGCTCCCGCAGCCCCGGCATAATCGAACACCATGCGGTTGCCGATGAAGCCGAACGCGTTGGTCGAGAGCACGGCCGTTTTGCGCAGCGTCTTGCCGAGTTTGAACGCCGTTGCCAGCGTCTGCGGCGAAGTCGCCTTGCCGCGGACGATTTCGAGCAGCGGCATGATGTTGGCCGGAACGAAGAAATGCAACCCGACGAATTTGTCGGGACGCTTGGTCACCGAAGCCATCTCGTCGATATCCAGCGTGGACGTATTCGATGCCAATAGTCCTTCGGGTTTCACGATCGCGTCGAGCTTCTTGAACACGTCTTTCTTGACGTCCATGTTTTCGAACACGGCCTCGATCACGACGTCGGCATCCGCAAGCTCCTCCCACTCGTGCGTAAAGACGATCGACTGACCGCGCTTCCACGCTTCTTCCTGGGACATCTTCCCTTTTTGCACTTGGTACATGAACATGCCGAAGACGGTCTGCTTGGCCTTATCGACCGCTTCTTCGTTCGAATCGACCACCACGCAAGGAATGCCCGCGTTGGCAAACGTGATGGCAATGCCGGATCCCATCGTGCCCGCGCCGATGACGCCCGCTTTTTTGATCTCCAGCGGCTCGGCCGCGGGTAGGCCGGGGATCTTGTTCAGTTCGCGCTCGGCGAAGAAGACGTGGCGAAGCGCGGCGGACGGCGCGGAGCGCACGAGTTCTTCGAATAGCCGCGCTTCTCGCGCGATACCGAACTCAAACGGCAGCGTGACCGCGGCTTCGACGGCGTCGATCAGTTTGTGCGCCGCAAAACCGCCGTTGTTCTCCGGCGGCACCATTTTGTGCGCTTGCGAGACGATAAACGGCGCGGCTTGCATGCTGATGCCCTTGCCGATGATCGCTTTGCGTTGCGAGAGACGACGCTTGGGCTCCGAGGCGACGACGCGCCGGGCGAGTGCGACGGCCGCGTCGACGACGTCCGACTCCACGACTTCGTCGAGGATGCCGCTCTCTTTGGCCTTGGGCGCGGGGTGCGTCGAGCCTTTGAGCATCACTTCGAGCGCCGCTTGCGCACCGATCAGACGCGGCAGACGCTGCGTGCCGCCGGCTCCCGGCAAAAGGCCGAGTTTAATTTCGGGTAGTCCGACCTTCGATTTTGCGGTCGCAACGCGATAGTCGCAGGCCAGCGAGAGTTCGAGCCCGCCTCCCAACGCATTGCCGTCGATCGCCGCAACGTACGTTTTTGTGCTGCGTTCGACCGCGGCGATGACGTCGCGAACCGTTTTCGTTTCGGGTGTCGGCTCGGTCGAGAAATCGTTGACGTCCGCGCCGCCGGAGAAATTCTTGTTGACGCCGGCGATGACGATCGCTTTGACTGCGGGGTCGCTCTCGGCCGTTTCGACGGCCGAGAGCAGTTGGGCCGAGAATGCGAACGAGAGCGCGTTCACCGGCGGATTATCCAGGGTGAGGATGCGAACGCCGTCGCGATCCTCCACGTGCACCTGTGCCATGTTACGCGGTGACCGCCGCTTTGCGGTCGAGCTCGAAGCCCGATTCCGGCAGCGTCATGACGTCGCCGGAGCCGTCGATGACCTGGCGTTTGAGCCATGCCGCCTGCGTCATCACGTGCGAAGCGTAGAACTTGGCCGTGGTGATTTTGGAGCTGTAGAACGGGTCGGTATCGCCGGCGGCGATCTTTTCCGCCGCCACCTTGGCCGCGCGCGTCATCTGCCAACCACCGGCAACGACGCCCCACAGCTTGAGATACGGCACCGAACACGCGAAGGCTTTATGCAGGTCGCCCATCGCATTCATACCGATCCATTGCGAGACTTCACCGAGCGTCGCGATGCCCTTGAGCAGCGCCTCGCCCAGCGCCTTCACATCGGCGTTGTCGTGCGCGGCGGCTTCCTTGGCGAACTTCTCCATTTGCTTGATCACCGCAGTTGCGGTAGCGCCCATGTCGCGGATGAGCTTGCGGCCGACCAAATCGAGCGCCTGGATGCCGGTCGTGCCTTCGTAGATCGTGGTGATGCGTACGTCGCGATACTGCTGCGCGATGCCGGTCTCTTCAACGTAGCCCATGCCGCCGAAAATCTGGAGCGCGGTCGAAACCAAATCTTGCGAGACTTCCGTCGACCAGCCCTTGACCACCGGAATCATCAACTCGACGAACGCCTTGTGCTCCTTGCGCACTTTCTCGTCGGGATGCTTGTGCGCGAGATCGAGCGAGGCTGCCGTGACGTACGCTAGCGCGCGCATCGCTTCGATTTGCGATTTCTGCCACATCAGCATGCGTCGCACGTCGGGGTGCTCGATGATGCGCACCGACTGCGGATTGCGCGAAGCGGCGTCGCGGCTCTGCACGCGCTCCTTAGCGTACTCGAGCGAATGCTGGTACGCGCGGTCCGCGACCGCGTAGCCCTGCACGCCGACCGAGAACCGGGCCGCGTTCATCATGATGAACATATATTCGAGGCCGCGATTGGGCTCTCCAACGAGATAGCCGACGGCGCCCTCGCCCTTCTCGCCGTACGCCATCGTACAGGTCGGGTTGCCGTTGATACCGAGCTTGTGCTCGATGCCGACGCACACGACGTCGTTCTTTTCGCCGAGCGTACCGTTGGCGTTCACCAGGAACTTCGGAACGATGAACAGCGAGATGCCTTTGGTGCCGGGCGGAGCGTCGGGAAGGCGCGCCAGCACTAAGTGAATGATGTTCTCGGCTAAGTCGTGCTCGCCGAACGTAATGAAAATCTTCTGGCCTTTAAGCAGGTAGTGGTCGCCTTGCGGCACGGCTTTCGCCGTCGTCGCCGCCAGATCGGAGCCGGCCTGCGGTTCGGTCAAGTTCATCGTGCCGGTCCATTTACCGGAGACCAAATTCGGAATGTACGTCTTCTTCTGTTCGTCCGAACCCACCAGTTCGATCGCTTCGATCGCTCCCTGGTTCAGCAGCGGACCGTTCGCAAAACCGATGTTGGAACCGTTCCACATTTCGAGCGTCGGGCCGAGCAAGAGTTGCGGCAGGCCTTGGCCGCCGTATTCGGCCGGCACCGGCAAGCCGATCCATCCGGCGTCGGCGAATTTTTTATAGGCTTCTTTGAAACCCTTGGGCGTGGTGACCTCGCCGTCTTTCCACGTGCAGCCCTCTTTGTCGGCCGTACGGTTGAGCGGGTCGAGCACGCCGGTCGCAAATGCGCCGGCCTCTTCCAGAATCGAATCGAGAACGTCGGTCGTGTCCTCGAAACCGGGGAGCTTCGCGATCTCATCGATACCGGCGAGCTCGCGCAAAACGAATTGCATATCGCGCAGGGGGGCTTGATACGTACTCATGGCAGTGGTGATTCTTTCCGCTAGGCTAGCGCAGACGTTGCAGTGGAGGTGACGCCGTTGGCGCGCAGCGTTCCGCTCGTGCGCGGTTGTGCTGTCGCGTCGGCGTCGTAGAGCTCGCGGCGAAGCCGAGCGATCGATCCGGCGAGCATGTCAAGGTAGGGCAACATTCCAGTTTTGATGCGGTCGAGGCGAGCGCGTCCGTCGTCGGTGATGCGGTAATACCGCCGGGAGCGCTTGGTTGGATGCTCCCACTCGCCGACGATAAACCCGCGTTCCTCTAATCGCCGCAACAGCGGGTAGATCGTGTTGGTATTCACGGCCAATAGCCCGTGGCAGAGAGACTCGATGCGTTGCATCAAGCCGGACCCATGGTCGGGTTCCGTGGCCAGCAGGTGGAGAATCAGGACGGGGAAGACCGTTTTGGACTTGATCGGCCCCCGGATGACCTCTTCGGCTGGTCCCTTACTACGAGCGCTCATGATATATAATGCATTATTATTTTTAATAAAGACCCGATTCCTGCACCCTCTGGGAGAAAGGGGCGGAAAGACCGGCCCGCATGAAAACGACTTCCGCTTTCGACAAGGCTTCGCGCGTCGTGGTAGGATAGCGCCATGAACCCCTCCGCTCCCCACGCCCCCCTCTCCAAAAGCCACCGCCTGGTCTATGAAATCGTTCAGGAGCAGGGGATCGGGCGGCACCTCGCCATGGCCGATCTCTTCGCGCTAGCCCAATCCAGGCAGCCGCGGATCGGTTTCACGACCGTCTACCGGGCCGTCACCAAGCTTCGCGACCTCGGGCTGGTCTCGGAGATTACGCCACACGGAGCGGAGCGCGCCTATTACGAGCCGGCGGGACCCGCACACGCACACTTCCGCTGCGACCGATGCGGCGACGTACAGGACGTCGATTTCTCGATTCCGGCCACCGTCACCACCGCACTAGCGGCACAGATCGGCGGCGCGATCGCGAACGCTACCGTGCACTTCCGGGGACGCTGCGCCGCGTGTTCGCGCCTGGAAGATTCGGCCTAGGGCCGCCTGACGCGGTAGCCGACTCCGTACACCGTTTGCACGTACTGCGGGTCGCGCGGGTTCGGTTCGATTTTCTTGCGTAAGTTATTGATGTGCCGGTCCAGCGTTCGCTCGTAAATCGATCCGCCGTCACTTAACCGGTCGAGCAACTGCGAGCGCGTAAAGACTTGCCCGGGACTCTCGCAAAGCGCGGCGAGAATCCGAAACTCCGCCGGCGTCAGCTGAACCGTAACGCCGTCGACATATACGCGATGCGCGGCAGCATCGAGAACGAGCTCGCCGATTTGCGTCATATGACACAATAGGATTCGCGCGTGGCGCGGCGACTCCCGGAGCTTTAGGCAAAGTGGGAGTAATGGCCTACGCTACGCGATCCATTTGGCGAGCGCGTAAGCCGCAATAGCCGCAGCGCCGCCGATGGCGAGCGTCTGGAAGCCCGCTTTAAGCGGAGCGACTCCCGTGAAGCGCCCTTTTACCACGCCGAAGATTGCTAACGCCAGCATCGTGATGATCGCCGACACGACGAACGCGCGACCGGTATCGGCAATCAACATGTACGGTAACAGTGGAACGAGACCGCCGATAACGTACGATCCGCCGATGATCGCCGCCGCGCTCCGCGCGCGCTTCGGATCGGGTGCCTCCAATCCCAATTCGAAACGCATCATAAAATCGATCCATCGCTCGGGGTCCGCCGTAATCGCATCGACCACACGCTCGAGCGCATCGCCGCGTAGCCCGTATCCCTCGAAGATTTCGATCACTTCGCCGCGTTCGTGATCGGGAATGCGTTCGACTTCGTCGCGTTCGCGCCGCAGTTCGTTCTGATAGTGCTCGCGCTCGGTGCGAGCCGCCAGATAACCACCCAGGCCCATTGCAATTCCGCCCGCGGCCAATTCCGCCACGCCCGCCGTAACGACGAAATGCGATTGCGCAAAAGCACCCGAGATGCCGGCCGCCAGTGCAAAGGGAACGGTCAACCCATCCGACATTCCGATGACGACGTCGCGAACGGCTTCCGAGGCGGTAAAGTGCCGCTCGATGTGAGGGTGTAGGGCGCGCATAACCTCAAAACCATACACGACCGCGCGGCGTTAGGCCAGCACTAGCATCGCATCGAGTCACGCCGCGTTCATATGCCGGCTCGTTTTCGGCAATCGCGATGCTCGATGCTCGTGTGGATGTCCGCTACTCCCACGGCAGTCGCCCACCGTTTACTCGCGCCGGAACGTAGCCTTCTGGGCCACTCCGCGATCTGCGAAACGCTCCAGCGTTTCGGCATCGGCGCGCTGCACTACGCATTCGAGCGCGGGATCCGCGTCGTGCCGCTACGCCGATCCGAGCGATACTCCCAGGCTTCGCCGGCCTTGCAGCGGCTTGGAATCGACGTCGATAGCTGGCCCGCCCCGCCCGCCGGGCTCTTCGTCGTGGAAGAGCGCACCGTCTATCTTCGTTCGCGCAGCCCGATGACGGTGGCTCACGAATTCGGGCACGCGCTGGATTGCGCTCTGGGCGCGGGCATCTATCGCTCGGGCATCGATCCGCGGATCCGCCGCTGCTTCTCCAACGCGCGAGCCTTCGTGACGCCGTACGCAGCGACCGGCATCGACGAATACTTTGCGGAGTCGTTGAGAGCGTTTATCGAAGCGAACGATCCGGCATCCGCGTGGCCGCGAGCCACGCGCAGCCGCCTAGCCCACCTCGACCCGGCGATGTTTGCCTATGTCTGCGAGCTGTTCGATACCGAATTCCGCTCGGTTGCGTGAACGCGATCGCGCAACCGCCGGCGCCGCGTTCGGTTCGCAATCGTTATGACGGAACGCATGCCGGTCGTCTTTTTCGGCCACGGAAACCCGCTCAATGCATTAGACGACAACGACTACACGCGCGGTTGGCAAGCGATCGGGCAGAGCACCCCGCGACCGCGCGCGATCCTGGCGGTCTCCGCCCATTGGTACCTCCCGGGAACGCACGTTACCGCGATGGATACTCCACGCACGATTCACGATTTCGGCGGTTTTCCGCCCGAACTCTATCGCGTGCAATATCCGGCGCCGGGCTCGCCCGCGCTTGCGGAGCGCGTGCGCGGTCTCCTGGCTCCGACGCCGGCCGGGCTGGATTTCGCATGGGGTCTCGATCACGGGACGTGGTCGGTACTCGTGCACGCCTTCCCGAACGCCGATATCCCCGTCGTGCAACTGAGCCTCGACGAAACGCTCGACGCGCGAGCCCATTATCGGCTGGCGCAACGCCTTGCGCCGCTACGCGATGAGGGCGTGCTCGTCGTGGGAAGCGGAAATTTGGTTCACAACCTTCACACGTTCGCGTGGGGTCGCCACAGCGTCGCACCCTTCGACTGGGCGGTACGTTTCGAAGCCTATGCGCGCGAAGCGATGCTGCTTGGTAACGACGAACCGCTCGTCGACTACGAGTCCCTCGGAGAGGACGCGCTCCTGTGCGCGCCCACCCCCGAGCACTATCTCCCGCTACTCTACGTCCTGGCGATGCGCGCGCCGAACGATCCGATCGCGTTCCCGGTCGAAGGCGTCGACGGCGGCTCGATCTCGATGCTCAGCGTGAAAATCGGCTGATCGCGGGCGTACGCGACTACTGCGCGACCGCCTTCACTTCAGCGGTGGTTACTGCGCCGGCCTTGTTGCCCCAACTCGAGCGAATATAGGTGACCGCCGCGGCGATATCGGCGTCGGAGAGCTGCGTCCCCCACGCGGGCATCTCGCCGTTATAGGTTACTCCCTTCGCGACGATCTGGCCCTTCAGGCCGTATTTCACGATGTGGATCACCTTCGTGGCGTCGCCGACCACGGTTGCGTTTCCGGCCAGCGGAGGAAACGTCGAGGGAACGCCCTCGCCGGTGGCCTGGTGACAGCTCGAACAGTTCGTCTGGTACACCTTGGCTCCGTCGCTCGCCATGGCACCGTTGGCGGCCGTCATGGCACCGGCGCTTGCCGAGGCCATCGGTACCGCGGTGGTCGCGGCCGAGCTCGACGTTTCGGAAGTCGATGATTTGGCGCACGCAGCAAGTGTCAGCGTGAGCGCAGCAGCCACAAGGCCCAGCTTATAGTATCGGTTCACTTCGATCACCCTCCATAAGGACATCGCTATTCGTCAGTACGCGGTAATCGCCGAGGCCGCCTGCGCGTCCGGCCATCGCCGCGTGGCGTTGCTTCTGCTCGTACATCGAGCGATCGGCTGCGTCGATCACCTCATCTACGCTCGCGCCATCCATCGGATACACGCCGATGCCGACGCTCAACGATACCCGTAAACTCCGCGTATCAATCACGATAGGTTCCAGAAAAGCGGCGAAGACGCGCTCGCGCGCGTGTTCTAATTCGTTGACATCCGCAACCGATCGCACGAGCACTGCGAATTCGTCGCCGCCGATCCGAGCGGCCATATCCGACTCGCGAATGACCGTCGTCAAGCGCCGAGCGACGATGCGCAGCAGTTCGTCGCCGGTCGAATGCCCGTATGCATCGTTGACGTGCTTGAATCCATCGACGTCGATGAACAGCACTCCTACCATCTCGGCGGTACCGTTTGCGCGCTCGATCGCCTCGCGAATGCCGTCGTAGAATGCGAGCCGATTCGGGATACCGGAAAGCGGATCGGTGAGCGCGATCTCTCGCAACTCCTTGTTCCGCAGCGCTTGGTTCGAGAGCGCGAGTTCGACTGCATGGCGTTGGCGGTCGAGCGTTTGGATGCGATCGAGCACGCTAAAGGTCATGATGACGCATTGGAGCGTCGCCCCCGTTTCGATTCCGTAGGCGGCCCAAGACCACAGCGCGCCGACCGGGAGGTAGGCGTCGTAGTACAGATTCGCGGCGACGCCGATCAACATCGGGGCGAACGCGATCGAAAAGAACCGCGCCGCTTCGAAGCCCTGCCTCCAGCGGACGATGCCGACCGCGGCGACACTCAACATCAACGCGGCTTGCACGATCAATAACGGTGCGACCAACACCCTTCCCGTCGCAAGCGCGTATTGAGCGGTCGCGACGAGCGTCTGCACGATGAAAAGCCCGACGATGAGCCTATCCATCCATGGAAGGTTGCGGCGCAGCAGCAGGAAGGCGCGCGCAAACAGCAGGTACGTAGCAAACGCAAGCGTGCCGGTGAGCAATACCGCCAATCGCGCGTTGCCGCCGCGGTCCGGCCATAGGTATTCGCTGCCGACGCCGGTGGTGACGATTTCGTACAGCGCGAGCGCGAGAATAAAACTCGAATACCACAAGGCCGTTGCGTCTCTAAGCGCGACGAACGCGTACACGTTGAACAGCAACACCGCCAAGAGAACGCCGAGAAACACGCCCTGCATGAAGCGACGTAGCAACGAGGCTCGATAGAAGCGGGGCGCGTCCTGCAGCGTCAGCGTCAAGCGTTGGTCGGGATGAAAGCGCAGATGCAGATAGATCGGCAGCCGACCGGAATTGGCGGGCGTAATAACGAATGTCGGCAGCGTGTAAGGAACCGTGCGCGCGACAAACGGGATGTCGACGCCGCTGCGCTGGCGCACGTAGACGCCACTGCGAAGCGGAACGTAAGCGTCGACGCGATCGACGACCGAGAGCCGCAGAAACCAGCGCGCGCCCGCCGGAACCGGGCCGATGCGTACCCGCATCCACACATCGACGGGCGAGCCGCGTAGCGCACCGGCCCGATAGGGCTCAAAAAGCGCGCGCCCGGACAGCACGGCGGCCTCCGGTAAGGCGCCGCTCGCAACCGATGTCTGCGAGAGGATCGACATCGCCTGGCGATCGGCGGGCAAAGCTATCGCCGCCGCTTCGGCATGAGCCGAGGTCGCGAGCACGCAGCACAGCAGCATCAACGCGCGCCAGGACACCGATATACGCCTTTCCACAAGGCCGTTCAACCAATGCGCGCACCCCGTTCGCTAGGCTGTCTATTCTAGCGCGCGGCGACGATGTCCGTGTGGCTATCGCGCAAAAACCCTACCAGCGCGGCAAGCGAGGTGGGCGTCGGACGCATCAACGTCACCGATGCTCCTTCGTATTCGGAACGCTCGGCGGCCCGGCGCAGCATATAGGCGATATACGACCGCTGCGCCCGGTCGTCGACGGTCATATCCCGCTGCACGAAGGGGACGCCGTCGCGTCGAAACGGGCGTGCGTCGGCCTCGCCGCGTTCGTCGAAGAAAGCCAGCGTCTGCCCGGTTAGAGCCGCAGCCATCCCCGCGGAGCGGCGCGAAGCAACGCCGTCGAATTGTCCTAGTTGTGCCCGCAACGACGCCAATTCGCTCGCGCTCGGCGGACGCTCCAGGTGAACGTACAGGCGGTCTCCGGCCGCGCGGACGTCGGCGGCGAAAGCAGCGGCTTGCGCGGCGTGGGGATCGAGATCGAAGGTCAGCGGCACGCCCAATCCGAGGAAGCCCGACTCGACCGCAACCGACTGCCCGCACAGGCCGACCACGATGCTCAACCGCTGCGGCCGCCGTCCCACCCGCGCCATCAGCGGATGGCCGATCTCGACGGCGTCGCGCGAGAACAGATCGCGAACCGCAACCTCGCGGATGCGGGGACGCCGCGCCGGCGCCACGTGGCTCGCGCCGCGTGCCACCGTCGGCGGCGGATGAGCGGCGCCGCTACCGCTTACATAGCCCGCAACGATCGCTACGAGCGCGAGAACGATCAGGGTGCTCCAGAACCAATTACGCATTCCTGCGTGCCGCGACGCGGCCGCTCATCGCCCACACCAGCGAAACCAAGAGGAAGTTCGCGACCAGCGAACTTCCTCCGTACGAAATAAACGGCAACGTGATGCCGGTGAGCGGAAACACGCCGATAACGCCGCCCACGATGATGAAGACTTGAAATCCCAGCGTCGCGCCGAGCCCTGTCGCGAGCAGCTTCGCGTACAAATCGGGTTGCTCCATCCCGACCGCAAGCATCCTGCGAACCATGCCGAGGAACGCGGTGAGGACGATGATGGCGCCGATCCAACCGAACTCTTCGGAGAACGCCGCGTAGATATAGTCGGTCGCAACGTCCGGAATAAACCCGGGGTGGCCAAGCCGATAGCCGGTGCCGAATAAGCCTCCGGCCGACAGCGCATAATATCCCTGCGACGATTGATACCCCGCGCCCAGCGGCGACGAAAACGGATCTCGCCACACCGCCACGCGCGTCTGGACATACGGAAAGTGATGCATCGCCCAGAACGCGGCAACCGCGAAGATCGCCATGCCGAACACGACGATATCGATGCGCCGCGTCGCAACGTAGAGCAGCGTTGCAAACGTCGCGAGCAGCAGTGCGGCCATCCCGAGATCGCGCTGCAGGATGAGAATGGCCATCGAGGCGCCCCACCCGATGAAGAGCGGGCCGAGATATTTGAGATTGGCGCGTAACGACCACGGCCGCGCGGCGGCAATCACGTCCGCCGTCTCCGCCAAGTATGCCGCCAAGAAGAACACGATAAAGAGCTTGATGAGTTCGATCGGCTCGTAGTGCACCGGCCCGATGGTGATCCAGAGCTTAGCGCCGTTGACTTCTTGCCCGAAGATCACCAGCAGCACGAAGAGAATCAGCGAACCCAATACCCAGAGATACTTGTACGAAGCTAGGCGACGCACGTTCGCGCACGCGGGTCCCACCGCTATGGCGATGACGAGCGAGACGAGCAGCCACCATTGCTGTTTGAGCGCCAGTTGCGGTGAAACGCGCGCAACGAGCGTCAAACCGAGCCCGCAAAGCACGATCGCTAGGGCGGGCAGCATATCGTCCCGCTTGGCCTGCATCGGCGCCAGGACGACCCAGGCGAGGGCCAGCACCGCGAGCGCTCCCAGCAGCCATGGCGATCCGAGCGTCTGCGGCGGAGCGAAGTGCAACATCACCGCGCTCACGAGGAGCGCGACAACCATCGGCAGGACGCGTCGCAGAACGAGCGTCAGCGCAGCCACCCCGTGCTTGCCAGGGCCAGCGTCGCGAGCGTCGCGGCGCAGCGTATCAACCACCGCGTGACAGCCAGCGGAGGGCGGCCTTGAAGGATCGCCGGCGCGCCGCGTCCTTCACGGTCGGTATCGTCGAATCGCACCACCAGCAGGTGTTCGTTCGCAGCGGCTCGTTCGACGTGCGCGATCAATCGCTCGCGATCGATGTCGCCTTGCAGGCGGTGCGCCACCAGCACGACGACGTCGCCGGGCTGCAGCGCAAAATTCGAAACGCAGACGTCGAGGTTCGGGCTGGTCCCCAGCGCGCGTGCCAGGAGTGGGCGCGGAACGTCCTCAAACGAATCGTCGGCGGTTAACGCGCGGACGCTGCCGCCGTGCGCGAGATACGCGGCGGTCCCTCCGGCGTGAACGACGTAGCCGCGTCCCCGCACCACGAGCACGGCCGTCATCGAGCAGCCGGCGGTAATGTAGTCGGCGTGCGCCGCGCTGCGTACGAACAGATCGGCGTTGACCCGAGCCAGAATGCTCAGCAACGCATTGGATGCGGCCGCGGGGCGATCGATCGCGCGACGGAAACGCTCGCCGCGCACGCGTCGCTCCCCCTCCGATCGCACGCGTGCGAGCGCTGCGGGTGCGCTGGGCTGTCCGTCGATACGACCGAAGCCGGCCGCGACGGCGAATAACCACGTGTGTTCCGCGAGTTGCATCGTCAAGCACCCCGCGCGATCCCCGCGTATCGCTACGTCCACGGCGAGATATCCTCTACCACCAAGCGCGTGGTGCCGACGTCGATTGCGTCGCCGACGCGCACTTCGATCGCATCGTGCAATCGGCGCCCGTTGAGAAACGTTCCGTTGCGGCTCTGCAGATCGCGCACGAAGACCGTTCCTCGTTCGGTTTCGAAGCGCGCGTGCCGCCGGCTCACCTCAGAATCCGCGAGGACGAGTCCAGCCTCCGGGCTACGTCCAACCACGATCGGACAAACGGCCTCGAGCGAGCGCGGCGTGCCAAACTCGATGGCGCGAAAGCGCACCCGCATCGGCGCGATAGCGCCGATCTCCGAAGCGATCCGCCGGCGTGGAATCACCGCAATTGCAGCGACCGCCATCAACGCGGCAGAGATCTCAAGCGATCCGATCCGCATCTGCGCCGCGAAGTTCACTCGCCCAGCGTCTCCAAGCGCATCTGCGTGTTGCCGAAGCCGAGGACGTCGCCCGGCATCAAGCGACGTTTGCCCACGCGCTCGCCGTTCACGAAGGTTCCGTTCGTCGATTCGAGATCGCGAACGATCGGCGTGTCGCCCTCCATCTCTACGATCGCATGCGTTCGAGAGACGCTCGGATCGACCAAGAAGATATCGCTGTCGTCGCTTCTTCCCACGTTCGCCCTCCCCTCGATCAAATAGACGCCGTACGCCGGAACACCTTTGAGCATCCGCAGGTGAAAGCGCCGCGACTCTCCTCGGGGTGATGGTTGCTTGATCGCGGTCGTCACATCGCTCGCCACGATGACGTCGACCGAACCCACCGGGACGCTCGCGCGCCCCTCCATCGATACCTTGGGGCCGCCGTCGTAGAAATAGACGCCCACTCGCGCGGCCATGTCTCGCAGCAATTCGGCCCATTCCCGCTCGAGGTAGGCTCGATGGTCGGCTAGCCGCTCGAAATCTTCCGGGTGCACGTAGACGATGTACGACCCGGGAGCGAGCAAGTGCCCTTCGTCGCCGCGCGTGCGAGCCTCCATCGTCGATACCAGCTTCCGAGCCACTTGTGCCGGATCGAGGTCGCTCGGAAAAGACTTCGCAAACGTGCGCTCGATGAAGGCGGCGCACGCCTGCTCGATCCGCGCAAACCAACTCATGCTCTGTTGCCTATGACGCTCGCTCCAAACGTGCGATGTAGAATCCGTCGCGGCCGCCTACGCCGGGCGGAACGACAACGTCGCCCAGGCCCGACAGAAACGGTTCGAAAACACCCGGAATCAGTCCGCGCTCGAAGTGGTGACGCTCCAGAAATGCGTTCACCACCTCGGTGGTTTCACGCGGATCCGTGGAGCAGACCGCATAGACCAATGCACCTCCCTCGAACGCATGCGACGAGCAGGCATCGAGGAGGGCGCGCTGGGTATGGGCTAGCCGTTCGCCATCGCCGAGCTGCTTCTTCCAACGCGCCTCGGGGTGGCGTCCGACCACGCCGGTCCCGGAGCACGGCGCATCCAAAAGGATGCGGTCGAAGCGCTGGCTCGCACCCAGGATCGGCCCGGTCGCGTCGCCGACGACGACGCCGGCAGCGATCCCGGCGATCTCAAGCCGGCGCTCCAGCACGACGGCCTTGCGTTGATCGCGCTCCACGCAGAGCAGCGTGCCGTCCCCGGCAAGCCGGCTGCCGAGTTGCAGAGCCTTGTTGCCGCGGCCGCTACACACGTCGAGTACCGCTTCCGCCGGGTGCGGATGGAGAATTGCCGCGGGCATGGCCGAGCTCTCGGACTGCGTCCACCAGCGGCCCTGGGCCTGCGCCTCGTTGCGCGCTGCATACGACGCATCGCTCAGCAGCACGGATTCCCCGACGTAGGGCGACGGCTCGGCCGCAATCCCGCTTTCGATCAGATGCGCCACCAGCGCGTCTCGCGAGATCAGCAGCGGATTCGCGGTGATCGCGCTGCGAGCCGGATCGTTCACGGCGGCGCAAATCGATTCGAGCATCGCATCGCCGAAGACCGCTCGCCACTGCTTGACGAGCCACGTCGGTAGCGAATACGCGACGCCGAAGTACTCATCCTCGGATTCGAACGACGCACGCGTGGGCGCGGGCGGCCTGTCACGCAGGAATCCGCGCAGCACCGCGTTGACGAGATTTGCCACCCCGCGATGCCCGTATTTTTTGGCGAGGTTGACGAATTCAAAAACCGTCGCATGCTCGTCGGCGCGGGTAAAGACCAACTCGTACAGGGCCAAGCGCAGAATCTCGTGGATCGCCGGCGGCGGCGGCTGCGGCCGCTCGCCGATAAAGGGCTCCAAGTAGAAATCGAGCGTTCGCCGCATTTTGATGGCGCCGTATGCGAGCTCCGTCGCAAACGCACGATCGCGCGCATCGAGCTGCGCCTTGCGCGAACGATACTCCATCGCATCCTGGGCTCCGCGCTCGCTCCCGGCAACCGCCGGAAAGACGTCGCGGACGACGTGCAGGGCCGTCTCGCGCGCGTTCACTGGCTCACCGCGCGATCGCG
>DATKQG010000073.1 GCA_035532835.1 Candidatus Dormiibacterota bacterium | reverse complement strand
GCATTGCGCCGGTCGCACAAACTACCTCGGCATGCCGTGCCGTCAACCCTGTTAGGACGGCTCGCGATCGACTCAGCGTTCCAGGGCCGTGGGATAGGGGCGGTGCTCCTCGTGGATGCCCTCAAGCGTTCGTACCGCGCGTCGCGCGATGTCGGTTCGGTATGCGTGATCGTTCAAGCAAAGAACGAGCGTCTAGCGGCCTATTACGAAAGCTTTGGGTTCGTCGCACTCGGTGACGAAACGCTCTATCTGGCGATAGCGATGGATACTATCGCCCGATTGATTTAGCTTTAGCCGTTTACGCCGTCGTCATTGGGGGGCCGGTGATGTCGGGGCGGGCGGTTTGCGGCGGGGGGCCGAGTGGCCCGAGGGGGCCTTGGCCGTTCACGAAGGTGAGGAGCACGGCACCTAAGCCGACGAGTCCCACCAGCACGAAGACGAGCGTTCCTACCACGGGCACCAGTTCCGCGGCCGTCAGCAGCACCAGGCCCAGAATCAGGGCGGCGAAGGGCGACGGGGTGGTGCGCGAGCTGAGGAGTTCGAACAGGCGCCGCCCGACCAGCAGCGCAAGCGCGGCTTTGCCGACGAAAACGCCGACTGCAAGTGCAACGAATTCGAGCGGAATCAGCGGGATGAGCACGATGGTAACGGCGAGCAAGATCGCCACCGGTAAAATCGCCACCCAGCCGATCAGGCCCGCCGCCACCGACAGCCCCGGATGCGCTTCAAGCCGTCCGAGCGCCATGCGCGTACGCACCGGAAAGATGAGGAAGAAGAGGAGCACGACGGCGTCCCACGCGAGGCGCCACAGCAAGCGATAATCGGGCGCATAGGCGCTTTGGAACGCGGTGTTCGGAGCCCACGGCACGACCGCGCGCGTTACGTCGCCGCCGATATTGTTGATCTGCCCGGTAACCGCGCCGCCCGGTTCGACTGTCGGGTTTCCGCCTACCACATTCAAATCACCGTTCACGGTGCCGTCGATGGTGGCGTTGCCGAAGAGCACGTTCAAATCGCCGTCCACCACTTGCCCCGGTTCGACGATCACCGATCCGAAATACGTGCCGCCGTGATAGACGCTGCGCGCGTGAGCTTGCGCCGTTCCGGTAGCGGCGAAGACGGCCGCAAAGAATGCCAGCGTTACCGCTGCAATGCTGAGAATGGACGTCTTCATGATGCCTCCAGGGGGACGAGATGCGCGACTAAGCGCGGGCGAACGTGGGTGTAAAATACGATGACGCCAAAAATCAACACGCAATCGACGGCGAGAATGGTTACCATTCCTCCAACCACCAACGGCGTCGCCGGCGCAAAGGCGTGCGCTGCGCCCGAGAGCGCGCCCAATGCATGCACGGTCGCTTCGCGCAACGATAGGGTTGCGAGCGAAGCACGCGAGCCGAACGCCCAAAAACCGGCCGAGAGCCCGATCCACGTAGCAATCAAATACATACCGAGCATTGTCCACACCGAACCGCGCGCGGCAGACGGAGCCGGAAGGCTGCGCGCCTGCGCCATCACGGCGAAGGTGAAATTCGGCGGTAATTCTTGCTTCACGGTTGTCGCCAGAAGCGCGTCGACGACGCGGAGTTCCGCAATCACGCCCGTACACGTCGCGCACTCGCGCAGGTGGTCGCGCACGCCGTGCATGCGAGGCGCAGGCAGCGTGCCCTCAACGTAGCAATCCAGCAACGGTTCACACGAGGAGCAGCGCACGGATGCCTCCTTGCGGCTTTGGTGCGGCCCGCCGATGTTCGCGCTCGTGCATCTTTTTTGCCAGGGCGATCTTGCCGCGATGGATCAGCGTTTTGACGTTGCCCAGCGAGAGCCCGAGCGTGCTCGCGATCGTGTGGTATTCCATATTGTCGAAGTAGCGCAACGCCAGTACCGTCCTCGTTCGTTCGGGGAGTTCCGCCAACGCTTCGCGCAATTCGCGCTCGGCTTCTTGGCGCAGAATGCCCCCTGCCGGGTCCGATTCGCGGGAGAGATCCGGCAACGCGGCTTCGAGCGTTTGGTCCTGCGGCAGCTCGAGCGTCGCGGGGCGGCGCTGGGCTTTGCCGAGGTGCGTCCTCACGACGTTGCGGGCGATTTGGTAGATCCAGGTCGAAAACTTCCCGAGCTGCGGGTTGAACGTCCCGAGGTGGGCATAGGCTCGCAAGAACGTCTCCTGCGAGAGGTCCGCCACGTCGGGAGCGCTCCGTACGCTCGCCCCGATGAAGTTCGCGATCCCGCGCTTGTAACGGTCCACCAAGGTCGCGAAGAGCTCGCTCTCGCCTTCCCGGATTCGCCGTACCAGAGCCTCGTCGCCCTGATCTCCGATCGCCATCTCCCTTTCGATTCGGTTCCTCTGCCCGGTTCTACTCGGCCGCGGCCCGAGTGTTACAGGTAGCCCAGCTCGCGCAGCGTGGGGTTGGCGGAGTCTTTCGGGCTCAGGAGCGGCGCCATGCCATCGAGCGGCCACCCGATCGCCAGGTCTGGGTCGTTCCAGGCGACCCCGAACTCCATCGCGGGGTCGTAGAGCGCGCTCTGTTTATAGGAAAAAATCGTATCGTCGGCTAGTGCCAGGTAGCCGTGGAGAAAGCCGGGCGGCACGTAGAGCTGGGTGCGGTTTGCCGCGTTGAGCGTGGCCCCGAACCAGTGCCGGTAGGTGGGGCTATCGCGGCGCAGATCGACGATAACGTCGTAAGCCTCGCCCGCGAGCACCTGCACCAGCTTGGCCATCCGGGGATCGGAGTGGAGGCCTCGCAGCGTTCCACGGCACGAAACCGAGATGTTGTCCTGCACGAACGCATCGTGGATTCCAGCCGCTCGGTAGCGTTCCAACGAGTAGGTTTCCATGAAAAAGCCGCGCGCATCCGCGAAGGCGCGCGGCACGAGCAGGCGCGCATCGGCCAGCGCGAGTGGTGTGACGTCCATCTCCATTGGCTTAAAACGCGATGAAGCGAGCACCTGCAGAAACGGGTACGCAGCCCGTTGCGTCGTATGGATGGGCGTGCATTCGGGTGATTCGGTCAAAGCGTCCTATCCGCGACTTTTAGCGCGGCTTAAGTCCAACGGCATGATGCAGCAAAGTGCGCTCGTGTTTGCGTCTACCATGGTGCTCAGCGTCGGGGGCTTTGTCTTCCATGCGATTGCGAGCCGTCGTTTGGGTGTGGCCGAATACGGCACGCTCTACGCTCTCATCTCCGCATTCACCCTCGCGGCGCTTCCCGCCAGTCTTTTTGCGCCGGTCATCGTACGCTTCGCTGCGGAATTTCGGGCATTGCACGATGACCGGCACATTCGTGGATTGGCGATTAGCCTCGCTCGGGGCTTCGGCGCTATCGGGATTGTGTATATCGCGATCGCGGCGATTTTTGCGCTGCCGATCGCGCATTTCTTGCACGTGCCGGCCTGGACGGTTCCGCTCGTCGGCGTGTTAGCCGCGATTGGCCTTGCCAGCGGTGCGGGGCGTTCGCTGGTTCAAGGCACGCAAAGCTTCGGCACGTTCGCGGGCTCTGCTGCAACCGAAGGCGTGATGAAGGTCGTCGGCCTCTTGGCTTTTACGGCAATCGGCTGGGGCCTCATTGGCGGAATTCTCGGCTTTATGGTCGGGGGTATCTGCGGCTTCGCTTTCGTCGGAATACGCTTGCTACGATACTATCGGCGCGTGGAACCGGCCGAGGTGCACTACGACTGGCGCAGGATTGCCGGTGCCAGCGGCGCCTCCGCTGCGATCGCCATCGCCGTCGCGTTTATCGGCTCGGCCGACGTGGTGCTGGTCAAACATTTCTTTGATCCGGCACTCGCCGGCGTGTATGCGGCGGCCTCGCTTGTCGGCAAGATTCCGCTCTATTTCGTTGGCTTTATCCCGACGGTGCTGCTACCGCAGGCGACCGACCGGCACTCGCGCGGCGAACGCACGCGCGGTGTTTTGATCGCGAGCCTCGGCATGTTTGCGGTGTTTTCTGCCGGCTCGCTCATCGTTTTCAAATTTTTCGGCGCGATCGTGCTCCACGCGTTGGTCGGGAATAAGTTCGACGCTGCGCTGGGCCTGCTGGTTCCCTACAGCGCGGCGATGATTCTGCTCGCGCTCACGAGTGCGCTCGCATCCTACGGCATCGCGACGCACCGTTTGGCGTTTTCGATACCGCTCGTGCTCGGTGCGATGGCAACGCTCGGCGCGATCGCGGTCTATCACCCTACGCTCGCAGCCGTTGCGCACATTTTGGTGGTCGGCAATGGGCTGACGGCGCTCGTTGTCGCGGGGTTTCTCGCCATCCAAGGGCTGCGCGACGATCGCGCGAGGTTGCGGGCGTAATGCGCGCGTTGCTGATCGGCGGATCGGGCCAACTCGGAACGGAGATCGCGCGCCGTTGGAGCGGTTACGACATCGTCGCGCCTTCGCATGCCGAGCTGGATCTTGAAGACGCATCTGCCTTCGAAGCGGCACTCGACCGTTCGAAACCCGGCGTCGTCGTGAATTGCGCGGCGTTCCATAACGTGGATCGCTGCACCGCCGAGCCGGAGCGCGCGTTTGCGGCCAACGCGGTTGCGGTGGGAAAGGCCGCTTCGGCTTGCAAGCAGCGCGACGTGCCGTTTGTGACGATTAGCACCGATTACGTGTTTGACGGATCGGCGAACGCGCCATACGTGGAGAGCGATGCGCCGAATCCCATCTCGGCATACGGCGTCTCGAAACTCGCCGGCGAGTATTTGGTGGCGTTGCAGCAGTCGCGTGCGCTGGTCGTGCGCACGTGCGGCGTGTACGGCGTGCGCGCGTCGTCTACGAAAGGCTACACGTTTATCGATCGCATCATCGCGCAAGCCACCGCGGGCGAAGCGATTCGCATCGTGAGCGACGTGGTCGCATCGCCGACGTATGCGGGGAATCTTGCCGAAGCGTTGCAGCGCCTCGTAAGCGCCGGTGCGACCGGGCTGTATCACGTGGCAAACGCCGGCCCCGTGAGTTGGTACGATTTCGCGGCGGAGGCGCTGCGCCAAGCCGGCATCGCGCACCCCATCGAGCCCATTTCGGCATCCGAGTGGAAGAGCGAAACGCGCCGTCCCGCATTTTCGGCACTCGCCAGCGAGCGGCTGGGCGCGCTCCACCTCACGATGCCAACCTGGCGCGACGGCATCGCTGCATACCTCTCCGATAAACGCACGTGCGACCGGGGCGGTTGAGGAAAGTGGGCGTTTTTCCCTAACATAGTAAGGCTATGGAACTTCGGATCGATCCTTCCACCGTGGATCGCTGCCGAGCGTTGGCGCGTGCCATCGTCTCGCCGGTGAGCGACTTTATTGCCGCCCATTCCACCGTCGCGGTCGAGCGGTCGGTCCTCCGGCTCCTCGGGGTAGACGGCGTGGGCGCCGACGAGATCCCCGTCCCGAACCTCATCCTCGATGGGCTCAGCGCCCAGGATCGCTCGCGCGGGGTTGCCCTGGCTTTCGGGCGAGGCCTCGCGGAGACCGGGCTGGACCCGGCAGCGTTGGGCGCCGCCATCGCCGCGGGCACCGTGCGGCTAGCCGATTTTGCGGACGTGCCCGAAGCGGCGGCCCGCGGCGTGCTCGCGCCCTTCGTCGCCGCCTCGCTTGCCCGAATCCGCGAGCGCCGCGCCGAGCGAGCCGAGCGGCTCGAACGGTTGCCGCAGTTACCGCCGCCGTTGCTGTACGTTATCGTCGCGAGCGGGAACATCTACGAAGATCGCACTGCGGCGGTCGCCGCGGCCGAAGCCGGCGCGCAGATTATCGCGGTGATTCGCTCCACCGGCCAGTCGTTGCTCGATTTCGTGCCGTTCGGCCCGACCACCGAAGGCTTCGGCGGCACCTACGCGACGCAAGAGAATTTCCGCATCATGCGCGAGGCGCTCGACGAGGCGGGCGAGCGCGAAGGCCGCTACATCATGCTCACCAACTACGCGAGCGGCTTGTGCATGCCCGAGATCGCGACGATGGCCGCCATCGAGCGGCTCGATATGCTGCTCAACGATTCGATGTACGGCATTCTGTTTCGCGATATCAACATGAAGCGGACGTTCGTGGATCAGCACTTTAGCCGCATGCTCAATGCGTACTCGGGCATCATCATCAATACCGGCGAAGATAATTACCTCACCACCGCCGATGCGGTCGAACAAGCTCCGGCCGTGCTCGCATCGCAATTCATCAACGAGGCGTTCGCGCACCGCGCCGGTATGCCCGATCGGCAGATCGGCTTGGGTGATGCCTACGAGATTAGCCCCGATCTCGAGGACGGCTTCCTCTACCAGGTTGCGCAAGCGCAGCTCACGCGGCAAATTTTCCCGGATGCGCCGTTGAAATATATGCCGCCCACCAAACACATGACCGGCGATATTTTCAAAGGGCATCTGATCGATGCGATGTTCAATCTCACCTCGGTGATGACCAAGCAGACGATCCATCTGTGCGGCATGCTCACCGAAGCGATCCATACACCGTTCCTCGGCGATCGCGTGCTGGCGATCGAAAACGCGCAGTACGTGATGAATACCGCCCGGCATTTCGGCGACGAGATTCAGTTCAAGCCCGACGGCATCATCGAACGGCGCGCGCAGAGCGTGTTGACGGGCTGCGATGCGCTGCTCGAACGCGTCGCCGAGATCGGCTTGATGAGCGCGATCGAGGCCGCGCTGTTCGCCGACGTCAAACGCCCGCCCGACGGCGGCCGCGGTTTCGAGGGCGTCTTCGAACGCGCGCCCGAGTACTGGAATCCGTTTGAAGAAGCGCTGCAAGGGGTGACGGTATGAGCCGGATTCGGCCGTACGGCGATGCCACCGACGACGGCAAAGTCCAGCTCTCGTTCACGCTCCCGGTCGAATGGAGCGAGGCTGCCGATGAGGCCGCGCGTCAACTGGTCGGAAAAATGGGCTTTACCGACGTCCAGGTGGTAGAGGGGCGACGCATCGCCAAGGGCTTTTCATTCTTCGTCGTCTACGCGAGCACGGCGCAATCGATCGATTTTTCCACCATCAAAGCGCCGTCTGCGAAAGAGCACGCGATGTCGATGGACGAGGTTGATACCTACGTCCAGGAGTCGCTGGGTCGCAAAATTCGCATCGCCGGGGCGTGCATCGGGACCGACGCCCATACCGTCGGTATCGACGCCATCCTGAATATGAAGGGCTACAAAGGCGACTACGGCCTGGAGCGTTACCATTCGTTCGAGACGTTCAACCTGGGCAGCCAAGTCGCGGTGGAAGACTTCGTGAAATTCGCCAAGGAGCACGAGGTCGATGCACTCCTCGCCTCGCAGGTGGTGACCCAAAAGGGCAGCGACGTGAAAAACTTCACGGCGCTCGCGGAATTGCTCGAAGCCGAACGGCTGCGCGACCGCGTCGTCCTGATCTGCGGCGGCCCGCGCGTGACCAATCTCATGGCGAGCGAACTCGGATACGACGCCGGCTTTGGACGAGGGACCTTGCCCAGCGAAGTCGCGGCCTTCGTGGCCGTCACGCTCGCTAACCGGCGCGTCGCGGCGCGCTAAGGCGCCTGCATGGTTCCCCGGGCCCCGCGGCCAATAGGTCGGCAACGTGCTAAGTGACCTTCTTGGTTGGTTCACCGGCAAGGATGCCAATCGCCGCAAGTATCCGCGCAAGCGCAAGCCGTACCGTGCGACGGTGTCGGTGGATGGCGGGCTTACGCAAAAACCCGCGATCGGCTTGGACATCAGCGGTGGCGGCCTGTGCATCCTCACGCAGGAGCCGGTCGGCCGGGACGAATTCGAAGTCCGCGCCACCATCGAGACGCGCGTCCTACGCATGCGCGCACGATCCGTTTGGCAAGATACCGTTTCGCATCAGGGCAAATCGGTCTGGCGGTACGGGATGCGCTTCACCGGTATCACCGCCGACGATTGGGACGCGATTATCCGCTTTACCACCGATAAACCGGTAGCCGAAAACAATAAGGCGCAGGACGAGCTAGTAACGGTGCGCATGACGCCCGACGACGCGAATCGCCTGCTGCCGACCAACCTGCAGAAACGTTTGCTCGCGATGCTGGTCGAACGCCGGCGGTTGGCCCCGCTCGATCCGTCGGTGACCCCGCTGGTGCAGTATTTCTACTCCGGTGTCGTGCGCCACGAGAACGAACTGGTCCATCGCTTGACGATTCAATCCAAAGTCGTCGGGCCCGAGGGCGCCGAAATGTACGAGACGCGGTTCGTCTTCGACGATCGCGGCGACACCGTGCAGATGCTCAACTAACGTTTAAATTTTACCCACGTCATAGAAGGCCGTTCATGCAGAAGACCGCGCTCATCACCGGGATCACCGGGCAAGATGGATCTTATCTTGCCGAACTCTTGCTCGCGCAGGGCTATCGCGTCGTCGGCATGACGCGCCGCACGTCCACCGACGTGCACGAGCGCATCCAGCACCTCGTCGAGGATATCGAGATCGTATCGGGCGATTTGCTCGACCAAACGTCGATCACGAAAATCGTGCACACGATCCGGCCGGACGAGGTCTACAATCTCGCTGCTCAATCGTTCGTGCCGACGTCGTGGGACCAGCCGGTGCTCACGGGCGAGTTCACGGCGCTCGGCGCGACGCGCGTGCTCGAAGCCGTGCGCGCCGTCGATCCGGCGATTCGCTTCTACCAAGCCTCCAGCTCCGAGATGTTCGGCAAAGTCACCGAGGTGCCGCAGCGCGAAACGACCCCGTTCTATCCGCGCAGCCCCTACGGCGTCGCGAAAGTCTATGGCCACTGGATCACGGTCAATTACCGCGAATCGTACGACATGTTCGCGTGCAGCGGCATCCTTTTCAATCACGAGTCGGTACCGGCTCAGACGCCGCTCATCATCCGGCGCGGCAATATCATTGACATCGTTGCAATCGGTGATATCGTGCACGTTCGGGAGAAGGGCCCGAACGTACAGCGCTTCGATACCCTAAACGATATCGAGGTCTGGGACGGACGCGATTTCGTCCGCGTGCTCGGAGCCACGGCATACCGGCATCGTCCCGTCGTTGCCAATAAGGGTGTTCGACGCGTCGAAGCGCGCTGCGGATCGGTGACTCTGACGGCCGATCATGTGATGTTTCTGGACGAAGAAGAGCGCGCTGCCAAGGATGTTACGACAGGCGACAAGATGCTCCGCGGGTCCCTTCCCGATGCGCCGGCGTTTTCGAACCCCACGCTTGAATTTGCGTGGATGCTCGGTGCATTTGTTGGTGACGGGTCGGCGTATATATCGGACGGACACGTTCGCGGGAGATTTACGAACTCAAATCCTACACTACGCGGCTACTTCGCTGGGGTGTGGGAGAGACAAACACTAGGGTCGACATCGTATAGTGCTACGACATCGGGCTTCGTCGAGGGCCGCATCGTTGGTGCTCTGGCCCTCAATGGCGCGCCGCGCTTTCTGGAGTGGCTACGCGAAGAATGCTATACACAAGAAGGGTTTAAGTGCGTTCCGCGGATCGTTCTGAATGGCGACCAAGCGGTGTGGCGCGCGTTTCTTGAAGGCTACAACGCAACCGATGGCCTTAAGGCGGGCAACGCGACGTATCGCTACAAGAATTTCAAAACGAATTCGCAAGTGCTTGCGATGGGACTGTGGTGGATGGCGAGCAAGGCGCTCGGCCAAGAGCTTGTCCTCAACGTCGAGGAGGGGCCTGCGGCGCGCCCGGGGCCGTTCTACTCGATCAATCTTCGCTCGCCGAATCCGCAGGGGGCTAAGGGCGCGCACCTTCGCAAGGATCTGCGAGAGGTCAAGCGTATTGTCGAAGCACCCAATTTCGAAGGCTGGCTCTACGACCTCACCACGGAAACGGAGCGCTTTCATGCGGGCGTTGGAGAACTGGTTATCCATAACTCCCCGCGTCGAGGCAAGGAATTTGTGACGCGCAAAATTACCGACGGCGTTGCGCGGATCAAGCTTGGGCTTGCGAAAGAGCTGCGATTGGGCAATCTCGACGCGAAGCGCGATTGGGGCTTTGCGGGCGACTACGTGCGCGCGATGTGGCTCATGTTGCAGCAGGGGCATCCCGACGACTATGTGATCGCGACCGGTCGCACGCACAAAGTCAGCGAGTTCGTGCGCATCGCCTTTGAAGCTGCCGGTTTGGGCTCGTACGAGCCATACGTCGTCACCGATCCCCGATTCGTGCGCCCGGCCGAAGTGGATTTGTTGATCGGCGACCCCTCGAAGGCCAAGCGCGATCTCGGATGGGAGCCCGAAGTTTCGTTCGAGGATTTGGTCGCGATGATGGTCGCGGCGGATATCGACCGCGTCGCCGCCGCGCACCGTTAGGCGGCCGTGCGCGCGCTGGTAACGGGGGCGGGGGGATTTGTCGGCCATTACGTGGTCGAAGCGTTACGCGCGCGCGGCGACGACGTCTTCCCGTACGGCGGCCCGCACGACGAAAAAGAACCGGCGCGCGTGGACGCGCGCGACGAAGAAGCCCTGCTCGCGATGCTACATGCGACGCGGCCCAATCTCATCGTGCATTTGGCGGCGCAAGCCTTCGTGCCGGAATCGATTGCGGCACCGCTCGAAACCTACGAAATCAACACCCTCGGTACCGCGCGCCTAGCCCAGGCGATTCGCTCGTACGTGGACGCCGGAAATCCGATGCCGCGTTTGCTGTTTACCAGCTCGGCCGAGGTCTACGGCAAACGTGACGGCAGCGACTTCCCCTTGCGGGAAACGCTCGCCACCAATCCGTCCAATCCGTACGCCGCCAGCAAAGCCGCGGCCGAGTCGATCTTGCTCGGAGAAGTGCACGGGTTCGGTCTCGACGCGGTGATCGTGCGCTCGTTCAATCACATCGGCCCGGGCCAAAGCGACCGTTTCGTCATCCCGAGCTTCGCATCGCAACTCGCCCGCATCGCCGCCGGTGGCGAGCAGATTCTCTGGGTGGGAAACCTCGATGCGCGACGGGATTTTCTCGACGTGCGCGATGTGGTTGCGGCATATTTGGCCCTGGCGGAGCGCGGCACGTCCGGCGAAATCTACAACGTCTGCAGCGGCGTGGCGCGAACGATCCGCGATGCGCTCCGCGAGCTGATCATCGCCGCTCGCGTTCCGGTGGAAGTGCGCGAGGATCCGGAGCGAATGCGCCCCTCGGACGTGCCGCTCTTCGTCGGCGATGCGTCCAAACTGCGCGCCGCGACGGGCTGGGAGCCGAGCGTGCCGTTCAAACAGTCAATTCGCGATATCTACGCGGCCGCGGCGGGAAATACGCAGAATCGCTCGTAAGACAAGGCCCTCTTATGCCAGATCCACGCATCGAAGAACTCCAGGCGCTCGTCTTCAAAAATCGCGGCGCCCTCCTTTCGGTCCCGGCCGCGCTGCTCGCGGCGTTCGGCAAACCTAGCGCGTTCAGCGTCGCAGCGGGCCTCCCGCTCGCCCTTGCAGGCGAATTGATTCGCTGCTGGGCGGTCGGCTATTCGGGCGTCACGACGCGCGGCAACGTGGTCGAAGCGCCCAAACTCGTTACTGCCGGGCCGTATGCGTACGTGCGTAACCCCCTCTACGTCGGCAACTTCATCACGGCGCTCGGATTTGCGATCGCGTTCACCGGCAAGAATTCTCCCACCACCAAGGTTGCATTGGTCGGGGGTTCGCTCGCGGCGATGGCCGCCGTGTACGCGACCATCATTCCGCACGAGGAACAATTTCTGCGCTCGCAATTCGGCGACGAATTCGACCAGTATTGCGAGCAGGTTCCACCGCTGATTCCGCTGGCGGAGCCCGCGGCCGAGCAGGCCGGCGAGTGGACGCCCAGCGTCATCAAAGACGCCGAAAGCAAAACCTTCGCGACGTTCGGCGCGATGCTCGTGTTGCTCGCGCTCAAGGCGCTCAAAGCCTAAGGCGTGCGTTGCCGGCGATGACCGCGCGCACGCGCCTGTTCGTCGCGTTACTGCTGGCGGTTTCGGTCGCGGCATTCGAGTTCTGGGGCGGAGCGGCCGCGCATAGCCTCGCGCTCACCACCGATGCCGTCCACGTCTGCATGGATGTCTTCGCGCTCGCGCTGGCGCTGGTTGCGACGGTCGGCGCCGCCATGCCGGCCGACCGGCGGCGCACGTTCGGCTACGGCCGCATCGAGGTGCTCGCCGCGCTCGCGAACGGGACCATACTCCTGTGCGCGACGGTTTTTATCGTGTACGAAGCGGTGCAGCGATTCGGGGCGCCGCTTGCGTCGCACGGGTGGCTCATGACGGCGGTGGCCTTCGTCGGACTGGTCGTTAACGGCGGCGTCGGATTTTTGCTGGCCGGCTCGCACGCGGGCCACGATCACGGCGCGCACGGAAACGATGTCGATCTCAACGTGCAAGCCGCGCTCTTCCATGTGGTCGGCGATGCGATCGGTGCCGGGGCGGTGATTATCGGCGGCATCGTTATCGCATTCACGCACGCTGCCTGGATCGATCCGGCGCTTTCGATGTTCGTCGCGCTGGTGATCGTCGTCGGCATCGCGCGGGTCCTGCGCGATGCGACCGGCGTGTTGCTGGAAGGGACGCCGCGCGGGCTCGATATCGACGACGTCGATCGCAGCATTCGCGGGTTAGACGGCGTCGCCGGCGTCCACGATTTGCACGTGTGGTCGATCGCGTCGGGCTCGCGCGCGCTCTCCGCGCACGTATTGCTCGACGACCGGCGCCTGAGCGAAGCGACCAGCGTCTTGCGCGCGTTACGCGGCGAGCTCGAGCGGCGTTTCGATATTGCGCACGTCACCGTGCAGTTCGAATGCGAACACTGCGACCCGGAGGGCGTGATCATCTGCGTTCCCGGGGGCGCCGAGCGCGGCTGAACGCGCTTTTTACATACCATAAAAGTCGCACTCGCTAGGTAGCGATTGCAGCCCGGGCGAACCCGTTTCAGGTTATGAATCCCATGAACTCGCAAACCGTCGTCCTTTCAACCGCTCGCACGCCGTTCGGCAAGCTGGGTGGGGCCTTGGCTCCGCTCAACGCGACCACGCTCGGGGCCGTCGCGCTGGTGGCCGCGTTGCGCCGCGCGGGCCTGGACCCGTCCGAGATCGAGCACGTGCTCTTCGGCGAGGTGCTCCAAGCCGGCGTCGGCCAAAACCCGGCGCGCCAGGTGCTGTTCAAATCCGGGCTGGCCAAGACCGTCACCGCCGAAACGCTGAACAAAGTCTGCGCATCGGGGATGCTCGCGGTCGCGAACGGCATGCGGCTGATCAATACCGGCGCGAATAACGTGGTGGCCGCCGGCGGCATGGAATCGATGTCGAATGCGCCGTACCTGCTCAAGGAAGCGCGCAGCGGTTATCGCTTCGGCGACGGCACGCTTATCGATGCGATGATCCACGACGGTTTGTGGGACCAATACTTTCCGATGACGATGGCGCAACAGGGCACCAAAGTTGCGAACGAAACGAAGATGACGCGCGAAGAGCAAGACGCATTCGCATACGAAAGCCATCACCGCGCTGCGGCCGCCCACGATGCCGGCAACTTCGCCGACGAAATCGTCGCGGTGAAAGTTGCGACCAAAGCCAAAGGCAAAGTCGTACTCGGCGAACTTCCGCAAACCGGTAAGGTGCGCGTTCCGGCTGCGGTCGGCGGCGGCGAGAATCGCGTCTGGAACCACGAGCCGTCGGCCGAATTTACGCTGGATTATGCCGCCTACGCGCCGTTCGTTACCGGCGACGTACCGTTCGCGCTTGTCGATCGCGACGAAGCGGTGCGCCTGGACGCGAGCATCGAATCGATGGCCAAGCTCAAGCCGCTCGAGCGCGACGGCACGATTACCGCCGCCAACGCGCCGGGCGTCAACGACGGCGCCGCCGCGCTGATCCTCGCGAATGCGGCGTATGCAAAAGAACGCGGTTACGAAGCGCTCGCGACCGTCGTCGATCACGCGACGGTGGGTTGGGATTCGCCGTACATCTGCTTCACGCCGGCGATGGCCGCGCAGAAGTTGATGGATCGCCACGGCCTCACGCAGCGTGACATCCACGTCTGGGAAATCAACGAAGCGTTCTCTACCGTCGCGATTGCCTCGGCGCGAAATCTCGGCTTGAACGCGAGCGACATCAATCGGTTCGGCGGCGCGGTCGCGATGGGCCATCCGATCGGCGCTTCCGGCGCGCGCATCGTCGGCACGCTGATCAATCAGCTCCGTAAGCGCGGCGGGGGCCTCGGCATCGCCTCCATCTGCTCCGGCGGCGGCCAGGGCGATGCGATTCTGGTTCGCGTCGAATAGCGCGAACCGGGAAATGATCGATACGCAAAGCCGCGCGCAATTCGAACTCACGGGCGACCAGCGCCAGATTGCCGCGCTCGCGGCCGAATTCGCCCAAGGCGAAATCGCGCCGTTTATCGCGCAATGGGATCGCGACCACACCTTTCCGCGAGAACTCTACGGCAAGCTGGCGCAGGTCGGGATCATGGGCATTATCGTGCCCGAATCCTACGGCGGCGTCGGTGCGGATTACGTTTCGTACGCGCTCGCGGTCGAAGAGCTGGCGCGTATCGATGCGGGCACGGCGACAACGGTTTCCGTGCACTCGATGATCTGTTCCGCGATTCTGCGCCTGGGCAGCGATGCGCAGAAGCAGCATTGGCTGCCGAAGCTCGTGGCCGGAGGCATCGGCGGATTCGCGTTGACCGAGCCCGACGCCGGCTCCGATGCGGCCGCGATTCGCGCCAGCGCGAAGCGCGTCGACGCAGGCTACCTGCTGAACGGGCGCAAGCAATGGTGCACGAACGGCAGCGTTGCCGATGTGATGATGGCGATGTTTCGCACGGGCGGCTCCGGAGCGAAGGGCGTAAGCGCGTTTCTCGTCGATAGCGCGACGCCGGGAATCGCCGTCGAGCGGATAACCGAAAAGCTCGGCATTCACACCAGCAATACGTGCGATCTGGCCTTCGACGATGCGCGCGTCGGCGACGATGCGCTGCTCGGCGCCTCGGGCGACGGTTTCGGTAACGCGATGACGGCGCTCGCGAGCGGCCGCATCGGCATCGCCGCGCAAGCCACCGGCATCCTCGCGGGATGCCTCGACCAATCGGTGGCCTTCGCGAAACAGCGCAGCGCGTTCGGGAAACCGATCGGTGCCTACGAAGGCATCTCGTTCAAAATCGCGCAGATGGCGACCGATCTCGACGCATCGCGGTTGCTGGTGTACCGCGCGGCCGCACTCGCCGATGCGGGCAAGCCGTTCCTCATCGAAGCCAGCAAGGCGAAACTCTTCGCATCGACCGCAGCCCGCAAGCACGCATCCGAAGCGCTGCAGATTCACGGCGGCTACGGCTACACGACCGAGTTCCCCATCGAACGCTTCTACCGGGACGCCAAAATCACCGAAATCTACGAAGGCACCTCGGAGATCCAACAACTCATCATCGCCCGCTCGATCCTCGGAAAACTCGCCTAGTGCGAAACACAACAAAGGGCCGCTCCCATAAAGGAACGACCCCAAGGTGACGGCCGAACTACCGTATTCACGCTATCACGAGTTCGGTCGGCAGAGCAATGCATAATACGAAACCGGACCGCTCCGTAAGAGGAGCGATCCGGCATCGATGTCGTGGCCGGTATGTCACCCCGCGCCACGAACATCATACCACGGTCCTGCAAAGTGCCGAACGGTGGACTGGAGCGTGCGGGGATCGAACCCGCAACGGCGCGGGGTGACAAACCGACCGTCGACACCATCGAAACGCCCCAGCGTGGGCTCATTCCCTCGTTCGTGCCGCGATAGCAAGGGGCACGGGCGATATCTAAACGGAGAGAAATACGCACCAGCATGAACCTCATGGAGTATCAGGGTAAAGAACTGTTCCGCCGTTGCGGCATTCCGGTACCGCGCTCGCAGCATTGCAATACGCCCGACGAAGTCGCGGCGTTCATTGAAAAGAACCCCGGCAAATGGGTCATCAAAGCGCAGGTGCTGATGGGCGGCCGCGGCAAGGCCGGCAAGATTAAGTTCGCCACCAACGCCGCCGAAGGCAAAGCCGCGGCGGCCGAGATTATGGCGACGCCGATGCCGCCGAACCGCCAGAATCCGAACGGCGAACCGATCCACTCCGTGCTGGTTGAAGAAACGCTCGATATCGCGCTCGAGGCGTATTGCGCGATCGCGATCGATCGCGCGACGAAGCGTCCGGTGGTGATGGTGAGCAAATTCGGCGGCATGGATATCGAAGAAGTCGCCGACCATCATCCCGAATCGATCGCGAAATACTTCTGCGATACCGCCATCGGCTACTCGCCGTTCATCGGCCGCGAACTTGCGTTTACGTCGGAGCTCGATCCCGGCTTTCGCAAACAATTCCCCTCGATCGTCGCCGGCATCTACGAACTGTTCTTCACCTACGGTGCGAAGCTGGTCGAAATCAATCCGCTCGCGTTGACGAAGGACGGCAAGGTCGTTGCCTCCGATGCCAAGATCGAACTCGACGACGACGCGCTCTACAAGAACCCCGAATTCAAAGAGTGGCAGAAGGTGTTGCCGCTCGACGAAGACGAGACGCTCGCCACGCAAGCCGGCCTGGGCATTCGCAACTTCCGCCGCTTCGGCGGAACGGTCGGCACGATGGCCAACGGCGCGGGCCTGGCGATGGGCACGATGGATGCGGTGAAAAACGCTGGCGGCGAAATCGCAAACTTCCTCGATATCGGCGGCGGCGCCAACGCGGAACGCGTGCGCAACTGCTACGAACTCGTCGTCAATCACACGCCCGCGAAAGTGTTCTTTGTGAACATCTTCGGCGGCATTACGCGCGGCGACGAAGTTGCGAAGGGCATCGTCGAGGCGTTGGCCACGACGAAGTCGCGCAAAATTCCGCTGGTCATTCGCTTGACCGGCACCAACGAAAAAGAAGGCCGCGAGATTCTCGCCAAAGCGGGCATGACGCCGGTCGAAACCATGGATGAAGGCGCGAAGCGCGCCGTTGAATTGGCGGGAGCATAATACGATGTCGATCTATCTCGATAAAAACAGCAAGGTTATCGTTCAAGGCATCACCGGTGCCGAGGGTTCGTACCACACGGGGCGTATGCTCGCGTACGGCACCAACATCGTCGGCGGCGTGACGCCCGGCAAGGGCGGCCAAAAAACCAGCCACGGCCTCCCCGTCTTCGATACGGTGAAAGCCGCCGTCGAGGCGACCGGCGCGACCCATACCTGCATCTTCGTGCCGCCGCCGTTTGCGGCCGACGCGCTCTACGAAGCCTACGAAGCCGGCATTACGCTCGCCGTCTGCATCACCGAAGGCGTCCCGGTGCACGACGTGCTCAAGGTCGTCGGCGCGACGCCCGGCATGCGCATCATCGGCCCGAATTGCCCCGGCCTCATCTCACCCGGCAAGGCCTCGATCGGCATCATGCCCGGCCACGTGTTTAAGGAAGGCAACGTCGGCCTCATCTCGCGCTCGGGCACGCTAACGTACGAAGTCGTCGACGGCCTCACCCGCGCGGGCCTGGGCCAGTCCACCTGCGTCGGCATCGGCGGCGACCCGATCATCGGCACCACGTTCGTCGACTGTCTGCGCGAATTCGCGAACGATCCGCAGACCCAAGCCGTGGTCGTCTGCGGCGAAATCGGCGGTTCGGATGAAGAAGACGCCGCCGCGTTTATTGCCGAGCATATGTCCGGCACCCCGATCGTGGCCTTCATCGGTGGCCGCAACGCCCCGCCCGGAAAATCGCTCGGCCACGCCGGGGCGATCATCTCCGGCAAATTCGGCACCCCGCAGAGCAAGATCGATGCTTTCAAGGCGGCCGGAGTGCCGGTGGCGGAGCGCCCCTCGGAGATCCCGCAGCTCCTCGCAGCCAGGATGGCCGCGACGGTCTAGCGCCCCCGCGCTAGGGCTATCCCAGCGCTCGATTGGCGGGTTCCGGAAAGCGTCTTCCGGAGCCCGCGCTACCGACTCCAGACCGGGGCGGGTCTTGATCGGATGGCAGGCAAACGATATAGTCAGACTAGGTCAGACTATAATGAAAAAAAACGAGCAGAAGCGACTTGCCGGTGAACCTCATCGAAGAACGTCCCCCTGGACGCTGACTGAGGCCAAGGCAAAATTCAGTGCCCTCGTGGATCGTGCTATAAGCGGCGAGCCCCAACGTGTGCTGCGCAATGGTCGCGAGGAAGTCGTCGTCGTCGATGCGGCTACATTCGATGTGCTCGCGAAGCCGAAACGATCGCTGGTTGAATTATTCTCGGCGCTTCGCGGGGTCGACATCGATCTCGAGCGCGTGGAAGATGATACGCGTGAGGTCCCCGGATTTTGAGCGGTTTTCTCCTCGATACGTGCGTGTTGTCGGAGTTCAAGAAACCGCTACCGGATCTCGGTTTGTATTCGTGGCTTGCGAGCGTGGATACAGCACTCGCATTTATTAGCGCGATTACGCTGGGCGAACTGCGATACGGAATACACCTATTGCCGAATTCCTCGAAGCGGCGTGAACTCGAGCGATGGCTGGTCTCCGAGGTGATGCTAGATTTTGCCGGCCGTATACTACCGGTAGATTCTGAAGTCGCGGATCGCTGGGGAAGGATCCGGGCCCACGCGCGTTTGCTAGGGAACACGATTCCACCGGTGGACGGAATGCTCGCCGCCACTGCGTTGCATCGAAATCTCACGATCGTGACACGAAACGAAGCCCATTTCTTAATGGCCGACGCATCCGTGCTCAACCCTTGGAATGGCAGCGGCTGAAGAGACGATAGCTTACGGCGGCGCTTGGATCTGTTCTCCCAATGTCGGCCATGTTTGCCGAAAATGCGTGACATTCCAGGTATAGATCGCACTCGCGCGCGCCTTTACAGCGCATGCGATCAATAGCGCGTCGTAAATCGTTCCGCCCGAGACGCCAACCGATGCAGCGCGTGCGATTTCGTCAAAATACTCCTGCGGATCCAGAGCGACGAGGGTAAGCCGCTCGCGCACATTTTCGAGCAGCATCAGGGCTTGATCGCGCGTGAGGCGTTGTCGTCGCGGCAAGCCGGTAGCAATGGCATAGAGTTCGGCTAGGCTGTGGGCCGCGCAGCAGCCGGTCTTCCTGGTCGAGCGACTGAATGCGCGCAAGCTCGCGACGTGATGCTCGTGATCTTCGATAAATGCTGCGAATAGGACCGAGGTGTCGAAGAAACTCGTCACTCGTCGGCACCCGACCGCGCGCGCTTCTCGCGCCCTTGCCGGAGCGCGTCGAGTCCCGCTTGCGCGGATTCCGCCGTCAACGGCTCTCCGCTGCGAAACACATACACTCCATCTTTCGTCCGCATCGCAACGTGCGCTGCCGCCGGACGTAGCGTCACGCCGTTGGCGCTGCGCTCCAGATCGAGCGAATCGCCGGGCATTAGTTGGAGCTCGTCACGCACGGCTTTCGGGAGTACGATTCGTCCCGCGCCATCTATTCGTACCTGCATGGTAATTAAGTGTACCATTTTTAAATGCCATCCTGCATTGGTATTTTAGCAATATGGGCCCCCTCGGGCACCTATCCCTCGCTTCTGTAGGCCGAGAAAGCGACTGGTCTAAACGGCTCAAAGGCCCTCGCAGCGCGAGGGCCTTTTGCTGTTCCTGGGGACCCCCTGTGTTTCTTAAAGCCATATAAAGGAGCCTACGTTTGTCGGGAGAAGCTGCCTCATGTGTTCTGGGTGTGATCCCTTAGGCTTATTGCGCCTTGGGGTCACTTCATAGGCACACTACTCCACAACAATTGAGGGCAAGTAATGAATCCGAAACGAACCCTCCGTCGTGTAGGCGTAGCCCTGATGCTGCTAGTGGCGTTCCTGTTCCAGGGAACATGGGCACTGGCCGGGACCACCGGCGGCATCTCCGGCTACGTACGCGAAACCAGCGGAGCCCCGGTTGCTGACGCAACCTTAAAGGCGGTCTCCCCATCTGGCGTCGCTACCTCACGTACGGACGCGACGGGACACTTTAACTTCCTGTCCCTGTCACCAGATACGTATACCATCACCGTTTCGAAAGAAGGCTTTGCCGACGAGTCCGTTCCGGGCGTCGTCGTGTTTGCCGACCAAACGCAAACGGTCAATATCACGCAAGATAAGAAACTCGCGACGATTGCGCGCGTGAGGTCGGTTTCGGCCGGCTCGCTCGTGAAATCGGGCGTCACCGCAGACCAGTACTCTGTCGATTCGAAAACGATCGGCAAAGTCGCTGCGCTCGGCGGCGGCGGCAACCTCGATAGCGCATACTCGGCGATCGCATCGGTCCCGGGCGTGAACGTTCCGATCGGTGGATCCGGCTGGAACAACAACGTTGCGTACATTCGTGGTTCGCAGTCGTTCTTCACCAGCTAC